>NZ_JAVJQP010000134.1:0-67765 GCF_040218875.1 Coleofasciculus sp. D1-CHI-01 | reverse complement strand
GAGCTGGGGAAGCTGGGAAAGCTGGGGGAGCTGGGGGAGCAAGGGTACATTTTACCTGAGCAAGGTGATGCCATACTTATGAAGGATGCTACCCCATTTCCTTGCACTTTATCCACTGTCAATATGGCTCAAAGCATTGATAACTAAGGGTTTCGGCTTTGTGCAGCAAGCCCCAATTATTGGCTATCTTTTGAGGAATAGTCAGAACAATTGGCAGCTTCTTCCGTTAATACCGTACATGGATTGACAGCACATTTCAGATAGGGATCATTTTTAAAATATTTACAATTTAAACAAGGAACCTGATGTAATCCTTTGATGGGCTTTAATCGATTCCGGAATGATTTTAATACATTTGACCGTAATAAAATTAAGACCACCCAAGCCATTACCATAAAGCTTAGGGGCATCAGCAATAAGCCTCCGTTTTCCTCAAAAGATGAAGAATTTCCTTTTGGTGAATTTGTCGAAAATGGATAGTGTGATGGTTGTTCTGTATTAATAGTTTGCCGGGAGCTTAAATTTTGACTCAAATAAAAATCATCAGCTTGTTTATTCTGCATGTCATCCACCTCAAATGATTTTTTCATCTACATGACAAGTACACTGCTCTTTATTCCACATTTTTTGGCAATTAACCGGATATAAAAATTTTCATGAAAATTTCCAATAGTCAGAATTGATCAGGCAATATGCTTGTTCAATCAAATCGGCAAGACCCCTAATTCCGCTTCTAGCTAAGTCTAGTACAGTTATAACTCAAAAATTAATCTTAAAATTCTCTCTCAAGTGGTATTATCTAGTTCTCTCTAAGGTTGTAGGCTCTAGACCTTCTTGACGAGAGTTAACGACTAGTATAAGCCAATTTACCCTCGGAAAGTAACCTCTGGGGAAACTTTGTTTTCTTTAGCAATGGCATTGACAAGCGACAAATCCGCTACAGACGCAATTGCCCAGCCGGATATAATATAAAGTTTCTAAGACAATACATATCCCCCCAACCGATATATCCCCAGGCTTAGCAGCGGTTTCCATTGGTGTTAACCTAAACAACGAATAGCTTCTAATAAGCCTTTGGCTTTATTCAGGGTTTCTTCGTATTCTTTTTCTGGGTTAGAATCAGCCACTAAACCAGCACCCGCTTGCACCGATACTGTATGTGTACCAGAGGGATGGGGACGAACGATCATAGTGCGAATCGCGATCGCGCTATTCAGTTGCCCTTCAAAATCATACCAGCCATAAACCCCAGAATAAGCACCCCGCCGTTCCGGTTCCAATTCGTGGATGATTTCCATCGCCCGAATTTTCGGCGCACCACTGACGGTTCCGGCGGGAAAGCAGGCTTTGAGTAACTCCCACGCTGTTTTAGTGTCAGCCAGTTCTCCTACCACATTACTAACAATATGCATGACATGGGAATAGCGCTCGATAACCATTAACTCATCAACGGTTACAGTTCCACTGGTACAAACCCGCCCTAAGTCATTACGTCCCAGATCCACCAACATAACGTGTTCGGCAACTTCTTTGGGATCGCGCAATAAATCTTGTGCCAACGCTTCATCTTCCTGGAGTGTTTCACCTCGGCGACGAGTTCCGGCGATGGGACGCAGGGTGGCTTGTAATTTTTCCGTGGGTAATCGGCTAGCTTTAACCATGACTTCCGGACTTGACCCAATTAACTGCCAATCGCCAAAATTAAAATACGCCATATAGGGAGAGGGATTAATCAGACGCAGGGAACGGTATAAAGCAAAGGGATCTCCTTGGTAGTCAGCCACAAGCCTTTGGGAGAGAACCACTTGGAATATATCACCAGCGCGGATATAGTCTTTGGCTTTTTGAACATTGGCACAAAACTGTTCCTTTTGGGTGTTGCTGGTATAGTTTAACTGCTGTGTCGCGGTTCCTGGCGGCGTCCATTCCAAAACCGTATCTTTACCGGATAAAGGAAGTTGCAGCTTGTGGACTAATGTCTTGACGCGATCGCAGGCTTGCTGATAAGCAGATTCCAAGTCTCCATTCGCCTCCCGTAAATCCGCGTAGGCGATCGCCCATATTTTCCGCTTCACCTGATCAAAAATAATCAGGTTATCCACTTGCATCCATAATCCATCTGGCAAATCCTGATCCGATGGGGAATAAACCGGAACTCGCGGTTCAATCCAGCGAATCAACTCATACCCCCAAAATCCAAATAACCCACCAATTCCGGGTGGTAATTGGGGCAATTTCACCGGATGATAAGGACTAAGGCAATCCGTTAACGCCTCAAAAGGATTCCCCTCAAACTCCGTTACCGTACCATTCCGGTGCATCTGTGTCGTGCGATCGCCCCGTGCAACCAACACCCATAACGGATCACAGCCCAACAAACTGTAGCGTCCCACATTTTCTCCCCCTTCCACCGATTCCAGGAGAAAACTATAGGGTTGACCCGCACAGACTTTATACCAAGCCGACACCGGAGTTTCTAAATCTGCCACCCACTCTTGGTAAACAGGTACAAAATTACCCTGTTGAGACAGGGTGCAAAATTGAGAAAACTCAGGTAATATCATAGGCTTCTACTGGATAGGGGAGAGAATGTAGAGACGTAGCATGCTACGTCTCTACATTCCCCAATTACAAAATTGAAGGTTGACCAGTTCACCGAGATGAACCACCAACCTTCAAACAAATTAACAGACTTGCAACCGATTAACCAGTGCAGCGCCCGTCAGTAACCCGTTAACAAGCAGTCCTGAATGAGCATTCAGTTGCCTAATACAGATCAGCAAGACTAGACCTCGTAAGTCGCCTTTCCGCTGAACTTGAGGGTAACAGGTTCGGGATTCTTACCGATTTTGCGGTCAATCTTACCGACGAAGGGACGCCCTTCGTTGACTTTCTCTGGGAAGACTCCATCTGCAGGGTGCAGATACTGGATTTCACCACTGGGATAAATCCGGTAGATCTTGTAGTCTTCAATCTTGGGTTTATATTGCGTCCGCAACTGGGTTCCCAACGCCAGACACTGCTCTTTGCGAGCCAGATACAGCAGATTTTCCCCTTCATTCATGATTGCTGCACCACCCGTGGGCATTTCAAAGACTTGCTTTTTAGAGCTAGTCCAAGTGATCGCATATTTTTCTTCCACTTGGGCTTTCGTCAGCAAGCCACCGGTGCTACCGCCAAAGAGGGGAGGTTTGCCAGATAGAGTGGGTTGTCCTGCTGCAGCGGGAGCCTCAGGAGCCTGTTCCTGTTCGTGTTCCTGTTCTTGCATGTTTTCTTCTTCTGCCATAACTGTCTCTCTCAATCGTGTATAAGATATAGGGCATGTGAACTACCTACATCCAATCAATTAACGATTACCATGTAGGCTTCGCGTCTCATTCGCCGATACCGCCACACCAAAAAGATGCTTTGGTTTTACTCAGCGTCTCTGGTTAGGAAACTAACCTTTATCTCCTCAATCGGAGAACCCGCGCAGTCGCCCTGGTTCCCAAGGCAAAAAAAAGGCTATTCAGCGTGTTTTCAGGTTTTATGTTGCTGAAGTAGTTAAGAAATTTTATCATTCCGTTCCGCCTTATTTTGTCACTTTGTCAAGAACTGTTACAGTTAGTAATGAATTCTTTGTCATAAGTCTTGAGTAATTGGCGATGAAAACCAGTTCCCACAGGGAATCCAGCGAATTTGAGCAATCTGAGAACGTTTCTGGGTTAACCTCAGAGCAGTACCGCCAGAAAATGCAGCGACGCAAGCAGGTTCAGGAACAACGTCTGGCGCAAGCGTCAAGGGAGAAAGGGTTAATTATTGTAAACACGGGGAATGGCAAGGGGAAGACGACAGCCGCTCTCGGAATGGTTTTGCGATCGCTCGGTCATGGGTATCGAGTGGCAATTATCCAGTTCATCAAGGGAGCCTGGGAACCCGCAGAGAAGGCGGCGTTTGCGCCTTGGACAGTCGCCGCCAATGGGGAGACACCTCAGTTGGAATTTCATGCGATGGGTGAGGGGTTTACCTGGGAAACCCAAGATCGGGAACGGGATATCAGTAAAGCCGAAGCCGCCTGGGAAAAGGCGTTGGAGTTTATCCGCAATCCAGAGTTTCGCTTGGTGCTATTGGATGAAGTGAATGTGGCGTTGAAACTGGGATATTTAAGCGTTGAGCAGGTATTAGCAGGGTTAGCAGAAAAGCCCGCCATGTCTCACGTTATTTTAACCGGACGAGGCGCACCGAAACCATTAATTGAACAGGCAGATTTAGTCACAGAAATGACACTGGTGAAGCATCCGCTGCGGGAGCAAAATGTTAAAGCGCAACCGGGAATAGAATTTTAATGGATTGCCTTACGCTCGGTTTAATGGTAACAATCTCGTCCCCAATTGTAGGGTGCGTTAGCGAAGCGTTAGGGAGGGGTAAAATCCAGGAATGGGTAGCGAGCAAGATGCTCAATGCAGTGAGCAAGATGCTCAATGCAGTGAGCAAGATGCTCACACTACAACAAGGATTTCGTCATTATTGACATTAAGGTTTAAATGTCAAACAGCTTATTACCCGTTCCCTGTTCCCTTTAAAAAAATTTAGATATCCCATCTAAATGCAGCAACAGCTTACCAAGAAATAGTATTAACATTTCAATTGAATCGGGTCGCCCTTTACTCAAAGATAATGAAAACCTAATTAGGGCGGAGGGCGGGTTTTGTTGTTCAGTGATTGGTGACAAGTTGTGTTAGTTCCTAAACCCGCCCCTACAGATCTCCCCATTTTGATCCGGTTGTTGGGGTACATAAGATAATGCTCAAGCTCTCATTTCTGCTGCTCCGGCTTCTCTATCCATTGCCGTATTGACCCCACTCTGATTGTTCACGGCATCTTGTGAGGAAAAAAGTGGGGAGGTTTTGAGTTTAGGGATTAGGAGAAAAATTGCGATCGCGCGGCTTGAGTGTCTTTCAGGTGCTGTTCTAAGCCGTGCCAGTCGCTTTGCTCAACCCGTTCAATCAATTCATCAAGATGGTGGCGATAAGATAGGAGCGATCGCAATAAAAACTCCCGATTATAACGCGCCATCATTACCCCTAACTCTGGATTTCCGCCACCCACTCGACTGGTATCCCGAAACCCAGAACTGGCGAATTGCTGGACTAACTCTAAGACAATTGGATCAGTTTCATCGACACAAGCATTAATCAGACTCGCACTCACCATCACAGGTAGGTGAGAAATCCAAGCCACGGCGCGATCATGATCCTGAGGACTACAGAAATAAACCCGATCTGTGAGCGATCGCACTACCTGCTCAACCTGTTTCACCGCAGCGGCTGGTGTCGTATCCACAGGCGTCAACACATAAGGGCGATCGGTAAATAACCCGGATACCGCCGCCTCAATCCCATTCGATTCTCGACCCGCCATCGGATGTCCACCGACAAAATTATGCCACAGAGGTGTCACCGCTTCCACCACCGCCGTTTTCACCGAACCCACATCCGTGATAATCGCGTCAGGGGATAGATGGGGAATTAACGCCTGAAGCGTTGGCGCGATCGCGGAAATTGGCGTACAAATAAAAATAATATCAGACATTGCCAAAAGGTTCATTTTGACACTCGCGTCATCCACGACACCGAGTTCAATGGCTCTGTTGCAGGTATGATCTTGTCGAGACACGCCCAAGACAGAATGACCCAATTGTCTCAAATCCAGTCCCAGAGAACCCCCAATCAGACCCAACCCAACAATCCCAATCTTCATGATCCCATGCCATCCACGTTAAGCTAATCAAATCTTATGAAATTCAGTTTTAGGCAAAGCTGGAATGGGAGAGTCTTCGTACCCTTCCCAATTATCATCGTTTGACTCTAGCGCTACCCTTGACCAGTGGAAGAGGATAAGCACCATAAGGGAGAATGACTGTAATTTATCCCACTCAACTCTACCTTGACACTCTACTGGGAAACTTGATCCGATAACAATACCACTGGATAGCGCTTGACTTGAACACGTATCCTCTGGCAGTTCAATTAAGGGATAGCATTAATGAATGTGACGGCAATTCTCAAAAAATATGCGGCTGGCGTGAAAAACTTTTCCGGTGCAAACCTTGCCGAAGCCAATCTGAGTGGGATTAATCTCAGTGGTGCCGATTTAAGTGAAGCCAACTTAAGTGTAGCCAACCTCAGTGGTGCTTATTTAATTGGAACCAATTTGAGTCGGGCGCGACTCAATGTAGCCAGACTAAGTGGTGCAAATCTTACCAAAGCCAACTTAACCAAAGCCAATCTCAACGTTGCCAATTTGATTCGAGCCGACTTGGGGGGAGCGCAACTGACGCAGGCGGCGATGATTCGGGCGGAACTAATTCGTGCCAAGTTAAGTGGCGCTACCCTGACAGAAGCCAACCTCAGTGGGGCAGATCTGCGAGAAGCCGCCCTCAGAGACGCCAAACTGCAACGGGCTAATCTGAGCGAAGCCAACCTACGTGGAGCGTTTGTCACCGGGGCAAATCTGGAAGGTGCCAATTTAAACGCCGCCGATTTGAGCCGTAGTGATCTGAGTAATAGCAATTTTCGACAGGCTGAATTCAAGCAAGCCAATCTCAGTTGCGCCAATTTAGCCGGTGCGGATCTCAGTGGTGCGAACTTGCGCTGGACTGACTTGAGTGGTGCTAATCTGAGTTGGGCAAATCTGAGTGAGGCGAAATTAAGTGGTGCGAATTTAACCGGGGCGGATTTGACTCATGCCAATTTGCTTAATACCAGTTTAGTCCATGCTGATCTGACCCAAGCGCGATTAATTCATGCCGATTGGATTGGGGCGGATTTAACTGGGGCGACGCTCACGGGGGCAAAATTGCATGGCGTGTCTCGTGTCGGTTTGAAAACCCAAGGTATTGTCTGCGAGTGGGTTGATTTGAGTCCGGAGGGCGATCACAGCCGGGTGGTGAACATTTCCAGCGAAGAAATCTCACACAAGTTTTTTAATGAAACCCTACCCACCGTCACGATTCTGATTGATGCTCCTTTAGATATAGCCGCGAATTTAGCCTTAGTCCGTGTTTATCATCAACTAGCGCAGACTTTCCCGGTTCTCAATACAGCACCCAATGTGAACGTAGGTGTGCGAAAAACTTCTTTGACCTTTAGTGCCAGTAATTCTGAATTATTGATTATTGCTTACTTAGGCATTGTTCCGTTTAACGATGCAACAATTACCCAGCAAAATATTATCACATTGCTCAATAAGCTAGAAGATAGTGTTCGGGAAAAGTGGGGATTTACAACGTCCCAATCCATTCAAGAGTTCCGGCAAACCCTTAACCAAGGGATTGACCAGTCAAAAATGGCAGTGGATTTTAGGAAGTCGAGTCCTTTCTTCCAAGCTCCCACTCAAACCATCATCACCAACTCTCACAATCAAACCTGGACAGCTTACTACCATCCCGCCTTTGGCAAGCCGTTGATGCAATCTCAATAGGCAGGGGCGTAGTGGACTGACACAGCTAAAATGGTGACATAGATTTTACGATTAATTGGACGCACGAAAGATGAATGATTTTCAAGATGCGTTTATTTCCTACGGGCGAGCAGATAGTAAAATCTTTGCCACCCAACTTTATACTCGACTCCTAGAACGAGGCTTAAAGGTTTGGTTTGACCAAAATGATATTCCTCTAGGTGTGGATTATCAGAAGCAGATTGATGATGGATTAGAGAAGTCAGACAATTTTATCTTCATCATTGCGCCCCATTCAGTTAATTCGCCCTACTGCGGTTTAGAAATTGAATTAGCATTACGCCGTAATAAACGGATTATTCCTCTGTTGCATGTGGAGCAAATTAGCCAAGAAACCTGGCAACAACGCAATCCGGGACGTCCGTTGAGTGAGTGGGAAGAGTATCAAGCAAAAGGCAAGCACTCCAGCTTTCCGAATATGCATCCGGTAATCAGCAAAATTAACTGGGTGTATATGCGTGAGGGGATTGATGACTTCGAGCAGTCTTTTGCCGGATTGTTAGAGATATTTGCACGCGATCGCGACTATGTACATCAGCATACGTACTTATTAGCTAAAGCCTTGGAATGGGAGCGTCATCAAAAACAGTCTCGCTATTTGCTGGTTGGAGAAGAACGGCAAAAAGCCGAAACTTGGCTCAAATTTAGGTTTGAAGATAAACAACCGCCTTGTGAACCAACTGATCTCCATTGCGAGTTCATTTGTGAAAGTACCAAGAACGCCGAAAACCTGATGACTCAGGTCTTTCTCTCCTTTGCGGACGAGGATCGAGCGTTCATGGATCAGGTTGCCAAAAGTGTCATGCGAGAGGGGATGACAGTCTGGAGAAACAAAACTGATATTAAAAGTGGGGCTGAGTATGGTGAGGTGATTAACGGGGGAATTGAACAAGCCGATAATCTGGTGTTTCTGATGTCAAGAGCTTCCCTGAAATCTGAATACTGCGAGAAAGAATTGTCTTATGCTAGGTCGTTGAATAAACGCATCATTCCACTATTGATTGAAGCGGTTGACCTAGAGATGATTGTTCCCGAACTGCGTACCATCCAGTTTATCAAATGCCCCAAAGACCAAGACGAGTCGAACTATCAGGCTGATATGGCGAAGCTGATTCGGAGCTTGCGAGAGGATGCCACCTATTATGAACAGCATAAGCTAGTGCTGGCAAAGGCTCTGAAGTGGGAGGAGCAGAAGCGCAATCCGAGTATTTTGCTGCGAGGTTTTGATTTGCGCCTGACAGAGGCTTGGTTGAAGGGGGCAAATGCGCGATCGCAACACCCACCGACAGCTTTACAGGAAGAATTCATTGCTGAAAGTCTCAAACAACCGCCAGAAACAGGCTTAGATGTTTTTATCTCCTACTCTCGTACCGATTCAGACTTTGCCCGCAAACTCAACAATGCACTGCAAATTCAGAATAAAACGACTTGGTTTGACCAGGAGAGTATTGCGTCAGGTGAAGACTTTGAGCAGGAAATTTTCAAGGGAATTGAGAGATCCAATAATTTTCTGTTCATTATTTCTCCCAGTTCGGTTAATTCGCCTTACTGCGATCGCGAGGTGGAATACGCTAAGACGCTGAATAAGCGGATTGTCACAGTTTTGTACCAAAAAGTTGCCTCGAAACAACTACATCCGGTACTGGCAAGCGTACAGTGGATTGATTTTAATAATCACGGTGGCGACTTTTTTACCAATTTTGGCGAGCTAACTCGTACCCTTGATGCTGATCCAGAGTATATCCGTAATCATACGCGCCTCCTGCTCAAGGCAATGGAATGGGAACGGGAAGGACAGGATGATAGCTTTTTACTGCGGGGTAAAGATTTGAAAGCAGGTGAGGAGTGGTTAGCGCAGTCAGTTAATAAAGAACCCCCACCAACAGAGCTTCAGGTTCAGTATTTAAAAGCCAGTCAAGAATTACCCAAACGGAAAGTTAAACCGCGTACTGTGCTAATCACCAGTGTAGTTGTCACCGCGTTAGTTTTCACGGCTCGTTGGTTGGGATTGATGCAGGGGTTAGAACTGGCAGCTTATGATCATTTGTTGAGGTTGCGTCCTAGTAATGAAGCCCCGGATGATCGATTTCTGATTGTGGGTGTAGATGAAGACAGTATTAACTGGCTCCAGGACAATTATGAACCTTCATGGGGAACCCTTCCCGATCAAGCACTGGATGATTTACTGAAAATCTTGAACCAGCATCAAGCCCGATTAATTGGCTTAGATTTCATTCGGGATTATGCCGCCCAACCCGATGTGGCGGCTAATCTGAAGCAGACTCAAAACTTGATCGCGATTTGCAAAAGCAGTGGCGAGGATCGGGGTGAAGCAGTCAGAGGAGTCAGCCCGCCACCGGAGATGCCGATTGAGCGTGTCGGGTTCGCTGATTTAGTCCTGGAAGGCGGTAATACCGCACGCCGCCAACTCCTGATGCAGCCACCTGACCCAGACTTTTGTAATACATTGGATGCGTTTAGCTTGGTCATGGCACGTCAATACCTGAAGGCTGAAGGAAAGTCCTATACTTCTCCACTGAATCAGGAACAAACAGCTATTGACGGAGATATGCAGTTCAACAAGACTGTCATTGGGCGATTAGCTGGAAAAGGGAGTGGCTATCAAAATACAGACCAGCTTGTGGGATACCAGACATTGATTAACTTTCGCGCTCCCAATGGCGATGCCCGCAACTTTGCAGAGGTTGTCAGCCTCAAAGATATCCTGGAAAACCGAATTCCGGCTGAAACCATTCGCGATCGCATTGTGTTGATTGGCTATACTGCGAATACTCTGACCGAAGCTGACATCCGTAACACTCCATACGGTGAAATGCCAGGAGTTATTCTACAAGGTCAGATGACCAGTCAACTTATCAGTACGGTATTGGAGGATCGTCCCCTGATTTGGTGGTGGACAAGTTGGGGCACAAGTCTCTGGATCTTAGGTTGGTCTTTGGTTGGTGGTGTCATTGTTTGGCGCTTAAATCAGGCATCTCACCTAGTAACGGCTTCCATTACAGCGCTTATCCTGCTTTCTGTCACTGGTTATGGGATGCTGGCGTACCGTAGTGGCTGGATTCCCTTGGTTCCTCCTGCGATCGCTCTCGTGATCACTGGTGTCGGTGTCGGATACTTTACGTATCGGTTGCGACACCCTTAATAAACAAGGATTTCGTCATTATTTACATTAAGGTTTAAATGCGTTTTAGCTGACCCAATTTGCTTCTGCAACTGCCATGATCTTTATTGTGGATTAAGATAAACCCAATCATGACTTTTACACGGTTGCCGTTCTCTCACAAACTACTTACAGGTACGCTCGTTGCCTTATTGTCGAGTGTGATAGTGTTGACATTCATTTCCCAAGACGCTCAAGCCCAAGGGTTTGACAAACCTCCGGGTAGCACCAAATCCGGTGGAGTCCGTGGAGAATGTTTTGCCGCCGATCGGGAACGACCTTTAATGGCTTTAGTTGATAGCCGTGAACCAGTTCTCACAACTCAAACCCATCCCACCTTCCTCTTTTACCTACCCTATAGTTCCCGGACTCAAGAGGGTCAGAATTATGGTGTTACCACTGCCGAATTTGAGTTGCTTGATGAACAGGAAAACTCGGTATTAAAACAGCAAAAAATAGTTGTTTCCTTACCCGAAAACCCAGGAATTGTCAAGCTTGCCCTACCTCCTACTGAAACCGAATTGGAGCCTGACAAGGAATATTTTTGGATTTTGCGGATTATTTGTGATTCAAACGATAACACGGCAAATCCAAGTGTTGCAGGCTGGATTAAACGGGTAAGAGGGGATTCTAACCCAAACTTATGGTTTGATCGTGTAGAACAACTTGCTGAGTCTCCCAACAATTATTTAGATCAATGGAGGCAACTTCTAGAACAGTTTGAGCTTAAGGAGTTGGCTCAGACTCCAATTGTTGAGTTGGAACCTGAAGCCTCTGGGACAAGGAGACAAGAAGACAACGGCTGTGATTATAACCAACTGCCGACTAGAACATACGGTGCCCAATAGCGGGGATGGAAGTAATTTTGGCTATTTAACAATGCTAGCTGTGCTTGGCGAAGTGCTTCAGCTCGAGTGATACCAGGTTGACCTAAATGTTGATAAAGTGTTTCCGTAAACGTGGGACTAGGCTTATCGGCTAGACTCCACAATCCCGCGATCGCACTCCTGGCACCCGCTCGTACTGCTGTACCTGCAATCCCCAAGACGGCGCGATCATTCCCGGTTGCTGTGCGACAGGCACTTAGCACCAGCAAATCAACCGCCCTGGTGCCTCGGAGAGTGCTGAACATCTCATTGAGTTGATTGAGTTTGATCTGACTATCTGCTGTCAAGATATAGGTATCGTTTGGATCAGCACCAAATTGACCGTGTGTGGCGAGATGTACAACTTGGAAATTCTCCTGATTTAAGGTTTGGTTGAAGTTCGTTTGAGTAAATTCCTGATCTCGAATGAAGCGAACCGATACTCCAGTTTTCTTAATTTTATCCAGTTCAGGGTTAACTTTAGGTAGTTTAGCATACTGTTCAAATCCTGTGGGTGGATCGGTTAAACCGGCTGCCAATACCTTCATCTTGGCATGGTTTAGGGGAGTCGGATCACGTACTTCTAATCCTAAAACCAGTACAACTGAATAATTCTCGACTAAGAATTTCTCACCATCATAAAGTGCGGACATGGGAATCGTTCGCAGCGATTCATCGAGGATGAAGATGAGGGTTTTAATTTCACTGGATTCTAGGCGATCGCCAAAGGGTTTAATTAACCAGTCATATACTTTTTTTCCACTCTCCCTGACGGCTCTGAATTTATACTCATCGTGCAAGTTATCCTGGAATTCATCTAACGTTTCTTCAATCTTGTTCCGAGATTCTCTTACGGGAGTATATTGGTACAATTTTTCTTGCTCTGGCAGTTTGAGAATAATTTCTAGGCGATCCTCAAGGATAATTGGGTAAATGACGGCAGCTTTTTGATCTTCTCGCTTCACCACGTTATCCAGTTCTAATTTGGCATCTTCACAAGCTTGGTGGAAATAGTTTTGTAATTCTGCTACCTGCAAAGCATCTAAAACTTCACGGGCTTGTTTGAGTTTTTCTTGCTGGGAATCTGTTGATTTGTCCGGGTTTTGCTTAAATAATTCCGGTTTTTCTCGGGTTGATGCTGTTTCCATCGCCGCAGATTGTAGCAGCAAATCCACGAGTTCACGATAGACGGGTTTGACACGTTCCCGGAAGGAAAACCGTATGTCGGGATTGGTGGCAACTAAGTCACCTCGTACAGATTTTAGGGCTTCGTAGGCTTGAGTATAAGCCGCGATCGCCTCCTCAGTTTTGCCCTGTTCTCTAAAGATACGTCCCAGTTGCCATGCGACTTGATAGGAAATCTCTGAGGCGTTAATGGATTGGGATAAATTTAGTGCCTGTCGGGTTAAGTTTTGCGCGGTGGATAATTGCTGAGTATGCTGATAAAGTTGTCCCTGTTCCTCTAAAACAAGAGCTTGCGATCGCACATCTTGGAGATGTTCAGCTTCTTGACGAGCCGTAACCAGAATTTGGTTAATTTCCTGGGCATTCGGAGTCGTGACTGTTCCATTTTCTTGATTTATTTTCCTCAGTTTACCTAAACTAATCGCCAGATTGACTTGGGCGTAAATTTTTGAGCGTCCTGGTGGTAAATTGGCAATCTGTTGCTGGATCTGAGGGTAAAACGTTTGGGCTTTCTGCCATTGTTGGAGTTCTACCAGTAAGCGCAAATAGTTGAGTTGGGCTTGGGTTTGAATAGCTGGGATGGGTGCAGCGATCGCCTTTTGATAAAAGTCTAAAGCTTCCTTTATTTCCAGCGCAATTTCTTGACACTTTACTGGATCATCTTGGCTCTGTTCACGAAGTACCTGACTCTGCGCCCACGCCACATTACCCAAACTCAAATGAGCTGAGGCAATCGCTGCTGGTGATTGCAGTGTTTGGGCAAGTTGTAGACTTTCCTGCAATACTTCTTTTGCACCAACACAGTCTGATTTGGACTCCGCAGTACAGGTTAATCTGCCAATCCCCCGTAGAGCCTCACCCAAACTTCGCAGGTTCTCGGCTTGGGCAAGAGAAGGGGCGTTGGGTTGTTGAGAATTGAGGGTGTTTTGTAAATCTTCTAAAAGTAAACGTGCCTGACGGTACAATCCCAATGCTTGTAATGCCTGTGCCTGATTAATCTGACTACGAGTAGCGCGGTTATATTTCTGTAACTGAGTGTAGAGGTGGGTTGCCTGTTCCCAGGAATCAACAGCTTGGGCAGCTTTTCCCTCAGCGAGTTGGAGATTTCCTTGTACATCTAAGGCTTGCGCCCAAATTACCGATCGCTCTGGCGTCTCTTTGGGACTTTCTTTAAGCAATGTAAAGGCTTGGGCGATCGCTTGATTTGCCCCCTCCCACATTCCAAGCTGTTGATAACTGAGGGCAAGATTGCTGAGAACGACGGCTTTCCCGATGGTATCTCCTTTATGCTGATCAGCTTGGAGCGCTTGTTCTAATAACTGAGAGGCTTCAGCATATCGTTCAGAGTCGTAGAGGATTTTTGCTTGTTGTTCCAGACTGGCTGGGGTTTGATTCCCCTGAGAACGGCTTAAAAAGAGAGGAATTTCTGGGTTGAATTGGGATGAGGGAGTTGGGGGGGTTTGGGTTGTGCTACTGTGGGGCATTAAGCCTGTCGCGATCGCGGGTAATCCGACGATACAAAACCATGCCGATAAGCTGACGATGAAAAGATACTTAACTGAACCCTTAAATAATTTGCCAGTCCGACTCAACCCTCTCCACCTTATTATCCAAACCTTTAAAAAGGTGTGTAAATAATCGAGAAATAAACGCCGTTTTCTTGCCATGTGTCACCTCTGTCTTCAATTGAAACCAACGGAATACCAAAATCTAAACGAGCGGTGAAATTATCTCCCATCTGCCACAGCACACCCAATCCCGTACTCACCAATGTATCGGGAATACCGGGAACTTCTGGTGCGTCACCGTTGTTCCAGGCTGTACCTACATCGATAAATGGTACGACTTGCAGCAATCCTTGAACTTCGGAAACGCGGAGAATGGGCAGACGCACTTCTGCTGATGCCAAAATTCCATTATCTTTGAGTAAATAGTCTTGTCGATAACCTCGCACCGTTTGTTGTCCACCGATGCCAAACTGTTCTAATCCCAGGAGCCGACTGTCGGCAAGTTGCATATCAGTTCTCAGCAGCAGCAGTGTATCCCGTGCGAGTAGACGCGCCCATTGTCCTTGTCCTCGCCAAGCAAAAAAGCGACTGTCCGGTTCACCATTATCGTTAATTGTGGCATCCAAAACATCCAATCCCAGGCTAAACTGCGATCGAAAGGCGAGAACTTCCTGGCTGCTGCGTTGCGTCCACTCTTGAATAAACCGCAGTGCTGAGACACGGGTGCGCCCCTCTTGATCCGCACCAGGGGCGAGGGGAAAAGGACCAATGAGGGGAAAAGGACCAATATTGTCAAGACCCAGGAACGTCTGGCTGCGTTGGTGGGAGAAGGTGAGTCCCAGGGCAAATTCTTGAGTGGGATTTCGGATAACGGGATGGCGGAATGACAGTTCGTAGTAGCGGTATTTGGAGGAAATATCCAGGTCATCGAAGGGAGGCTCGATCACGTTACTATCAGTGATCCCCAAGGCAAAGGTTAGTTTACTGTCCTTAGCACTAACCGGAAGCGTATACCTTAAGTCTCCACCATTACTACCATCGGTGTTCGTATAACCCAAGCTGAGGGCATCGCCAAAACCCAGTAGGTTGGCTTCGTTGACAGCAATTCGACGACGGATACTACCGACAACAGGCGATCGCAAATTATCTGAGATCAGGTTAGAGTCAAAGCTGTCAGCTTCTGTGACTTCAACTTGCAGGATATTGGTACCGGGGCGCGTACCTGCCTGCAAATCAGCGGATAAGGTGTCAATTACTGGGTCAAGTTGCAGCAGTTGCAATTTCTCCAGTAAGCTATTCACATTTAGGGGTTGAGTCTGGGCGAGTGCCAGCCTACTGCTGATATAACTGGGTTTTAACCGTCGGGTTCCGGTGATGTTAATGCGCTCCAAACTCCCTTCGACTAGCTTGATGGTGACAATAGCTGAGTCTGGGTTAGAGATTTTTTGTTCAGGAATGATAGCTCCAGAGGTAGTGTAGCCCTGCTCAACATAGAGTTGGGTGAGTTCTGAGCGGGCTTGGAGAAGTTGGGCAAAGGACATCCGCCGACCGATATAATCGTTGAGGGTTTCTGCCAATTCTGCATCACTGAAGACGGTATTGCCTTCAAACTGAAAGCGCTCAACGATAAGTGTAGTGGGAGCTTCCTCTGGGGTAGAGTCTGGGGGTGGTATGTCTTGAGTGGGGGGTGAGAGGAGTTGCTCATCGGGGGGTAGTGTGGGTAAAGGTTGCGGTTCCGGTAGAGGTTCTAAGGATGGCGGTTGCTGCTCCCGTGGTACTTGAGTAATGGATATCGGAGTTATCAGTTCTGCTGCATCCTTGCCTAGGTTTATGCTCCACTCCTTTTCCTGATCAGCATACGGGTAAACTGTTGGAGTGATTTGCCTTGCTATCCTACTCTCCCCTTCTTTTTCCATGAGGGTGGTGTCTTTTGGCTGGGGTAAAGTGGCATTCTCTTTATTTTTACTTGCTTCAAATTCCTGAGCGTGGAGTGGCTTGGGAGTCAAAGTGAAGCCGACTAGGATTAAACTAAACCAGCAGGACTTGTAGAGGTACGCCAAAACCCCTAATAATTCAGTCAATGTCTCTATTTTTAAGGGAGATTTAGCGGGAGTTGAATCTGATGGGGAAGAGAAAAAAACAGGGTCTAGTCGATCGAGTTGTAGCACTGTAACGGTGGAATAATAAGAACAGCAGTTGTAGCAAGCATTCGCTAACGGCGATCGCTGACTGGTGAACAAAACTTAGTAGACAGTCCGGACTGACTCGGGTTGGTTTGAGATGATTGAGCGGTGAGAATTAGTTCACCCTTGGCATTGATAAACATACCTTGAGCTTCGACTAGGGCGTCAGTGGAATCAGCAGCAAGAGGCTGATTGGGAATGTCGGTGCGGTTGACATTGCCCAAATCACGAGTCACCCACTCTGGCGAAAGAGTTCCAGGGGTTTGCAGATCATCTGGTTTAGGCGGAAGTCCACCGCGTCCCGTAACCACAAATTCACTTTGACGGTTGGCGGTTGTTCCACCTGTTGCTCCACAGCCTGTAGCAATTTGATTGCTGGGATCAACCACATCTATAGGTAGTTCACCAAGTCCTTGACTGGGGTCAACGTTGAGGGATTGAATGGTAACAGTTCCCTGGATACCAAATTGGGAGCTAACGCTAATGTCGCTAGTGCGATTTTGCCGTAAGGTGTCGAAGGTTTGTCCGTTCTGCTGCTGGAGACCCAAGACCCGATTAGCAGTAATGTTAATCTCTCCACCGTTGCCCGTAAAGGCATTAGCAATAATATCGCTATTTTCCCACGGTACGGCAATGACAAAGGCAGCGTTAATAGTGATATTGCCGCCATTTCCTGGGGCTTGAGTTGTCCCGGCGGTGGTAGAAATTAGGCTGTTGTGGCGTAGCAATAATATATCGTCCAAGTTTAGAGTGATATCTCCAGCTTGGCTTTTTTGGGCTTCTGACCGAATAATTGCCCCATTCATTTCCAGTCTCCGGGCGTTGATGTTGATACTACCCCCATCTCCTGTTGCTTGGTTAGAAGCGGAGGCTGACAACCCTCCCTGATCATTCCCATCACTTGTTAAGGTAACTGAGTTCGGGGCAGAGACTGTGACGTTGCCACCCGTTCCACTCCCAGAGGTTGAAGCAGAGATTTGAGCCTCTTGTGCAAAAATCACTTGTAAGTCGTTGCCGTTATAGGGATTTAGCGTCAGATTTCCAGCAGTACCAGTTCCCTCAGTTTCGGCAAACAAACCACTATTTTCACCAGAAAGGTTGAGAGTGTTAGCACTGACAGTAATATCGCCACCTTTGCCAGCATTTTCTTGTGTTGATGTGGTGGTTGTGGAAACTCTGGCTCTACCATCTCTACCGTTGATATTCAAGGTTGGGGTGGTGATTTTGACGCTGCCAGCATCTCCAAAGCCACTGGTTTCTGCGGATATCTGTCCATTGCTGGTTAAGGTAACTGAATTGGGGGCAGTGATATTAATATCACCGCCATTTCCTGTAATGTTTTCTTGAACCCTAGCACTTAGTTGATAACCGTCGATAGTAACAGAACCACCCATAACTGCTATGTCACCCCCTGTCTTTTGATTTTCTGAATTAGTTCGGGCTTCAGTTAAAATCATAGCTTGGTGTTCACTGTCTGTAATAAGTTCAACGGAACCCCTGTTACCTGCATCTATTGTTACGTTTCCAGTTCTTCCCATAATAGTTTGTTGGTTTTGCCCTCCTTTTTTCTGTGTAGACGGCGAAGAATTGTTTGAGAATTGTGCAGTAACATCTATGGATGTATTGACTAATCTAATTTTTGGTATTTCCAGGTCATCTTCAGTAGTTATGATTATGACATCTCCCCCTTTTCCATTACTGCTTAAAGCGTCAATAGAGCTATTTTCAAGAATGACTGTCCTGGCTTCAAGGTGAATGTTTCCCCCATTTCCCGAATTCCCCTCAAAAGACAAAGAGGAAGAGTTAATAGAATCGGTATCGAGGTTGCCACCAGCTTCAAGGTTAATTTCGCCCCCGTTCCCCGAATTTCCTTCAAAAGAAAAAGATTCAGAGGAAGAGCTAATAGAATCGGTATCGAGGTTGCCACCAGCTTCAAGGTTAATTTCGCCCCCGTTCCCCGAATTTCCTTCAAAAGAAAAAGAGGAAGAGCTAATATGATCGGCATCGAGGTTGTCACCGGCTTCAAGGTTAATTGCGCCCCCGTTCCCAAAATTTCCAGAAAAAGATTCAGAGGAAGAGCTAATAGAATTAGCATTGAGGTTGTCACCGGCTTTAAGGTTAATTGCGCCCCCGTTTCCCGAATTCCCATTAAAAGATTCAGAGGAAGAGTTAATAGAATCGGCGGTGATGTCACCGCCGTTAGCAGTTAGAGAAATTGCTCCCCCATCTCCACCAAAATTATTGCTAGTATTAAGGTCGCTAGCGCTAATATTGCCATTTGTAGCCTCAAGTGTTATTGAGCCACTCTTTCCAGCAACAGGAGTAATAACACGTTCATTATTAGTATTCGTATTTAGCTGAAATATCAGTTGTGTCCCAGTTGCTCTTCCCCAAGGTGCAGGCTCATTCGCTTTCAATAATCTGCCGTCATCTAATTCAAAATTGTCAGTGACTGTCAAAGTCCATTTACCATTGGGATTCTCGTTATTGAAAATTGCCAAACTTTGCTGGGGTTTGAATGAACCTATAAAAGGAGCTGTGCCGTCTTTAATCCTCGTTGTTGCCTCATCATCTAGTAGAGTGTCCTGGAAATTGTCGCCACTATCCCCAACTTCCGAAAATAAGTTTAATGGTGTTCCCCCTGGTGATTTGAGGGAAACATCAAGGTCAGCGTCCCAGGTATGTGCTGCCGAAAACCTTACATTCAGGTCACTTATCGTCGATGCACTTAAATCCTCTGAGACGGTAAAGGAAAAAGTAGCTGTACCCTCAGTTCCAGTTGCGGGAATCGGTCCTCCTGAATCGACATCTACTACTACTTCTCGCATGGATTGATTATCTTGAACAGAAACAGAGAACGTCTTGATATTACCCAGTGTCAAACTTGCTCCTGAAATTGCAATGTCTCGTCCGTTGGTGTAGATGGTATCTTGCTCCTGCATCAAGAAAGAACCCACCCCATTCTCATCTGCATCTGCTGTAAAGGTAATACTTCCTGTCCCAGTCTTAAAAGCTAAAGCATTGTTAGCCAAGCTGTCAACAGTAATATCGTTCGTTGCCTGCAAGATAACATTAGTATCGCCTGATAACTCTTCTAGTTTAGTTTGAGAAATTGTGAAGGATGAAGCACTCCCATCTCCTTGCAAAATTTGATGATCGTCTAATTGACTATCATCTGCTGATCCATTACCATTCACTATCGTGATATTCTCCGGATCAAGCAGTAACGTTCCAGGATTTCCCTGACTCGCACTCGTATCAACATTGCCTCGAAAAATCAGGTTTTCCTTTCCTGATACTTCGACAAACCCACCATTCCCTGCCTCAATTCCCCCACGGGCGCTAATATTGCCATAAAACCCCGTCACCTCATCCGCCCAGATGATGACACTACCCCCATCACCTGTCACTAGCGCATCCGCCTCAATCTGAACACCCGCATCAACAAAAGTTCTAGCCGCATTGGGAACAGTACCATTCCCCTGCAATCCTCCGCCAATCAATACCGTACCGCCCCCCGTCTGGGAGGAAACATTAATTTGGGCATTGTCGAATAAGCCAATGCGATCGCCTAACATCATCACTGTACCCCCAGGTGCGCTGAGGGAACCTGTGCTAGTGACATCACTACCCTGTAACGCTAAGGTTTGCCCAGAACCGACTTCTAATTTCCCTGCATTAGTAATCGCCCCCGATTGTGCGCCATACTGCACCCCCACCGGAACACTCATCGTCAGCAGCGGCGGCGCTTGGGGATGACTCGCCCCAAACTCCATCCCATCGGGAAAGACAAAGCGATCGCCTGTACTCGCCACAAACGAACCCTGAATATCTAACCGAGCATTTTGCCCAAAGAGAATACCATTGGGATTGAGGAGAAATAAATTCGCCGCCCCCTCTACCCCCAATGTCCCCAAGATATTAGAAATATTAGACCCCGTGACGCGGCTAAAAATATTCTCTATCCCGGCTGGATCAGCAAAATAAACCCGCTGTCCGTTATTCACATTGAACTCAGAAAAGCTGTGGAATAAACTGCTTCCCCGTACAGCCCCCCCATCAATGCGATCGCCCAGACTTCCACCAACATTTACATTCGGAGTCACTTGAGAACTTTCATTACCCAACGTCGAATCCGGAACAATCTGGGCGAAAGCCGGAAGACTCAAACAAGCTATTCCTAGAGAAAAAACTCCGACTACTCCTCTAGCTAGCTGAAAACCGACTCTTTTGGTCTGATTACTCCAGATCTTATTCACGGTAGTCTCCCTAAGATTGATTTTATGGTGTAGCCGAAAACGCCGGAAGCCCCACAATTTCGGAGAAAGGCAGCGCTGGGTCATTGCTCGGTCATTGGGATGGGGATAAATTTTGATTGTATGGTTAAATCGGGCGCATATCTGTGCGCTCCCACTAATCTATCAAATTAACGTAAGTAGGGGTTTGGTTCCCAAACCCCAGAGGTTTGGTTCCCAAACCCCTAACCCCGATGGGGTAACAACCCGAGAAGAAAGTGTTATCCTCCACAGTATTGTGTTGTGTGAGGAAATTCAAGTTATGGTTACATCTCCTGTCCGCCGTCAGGACATCCATCGGTTTACCCCCAGACATCTATACAAATCTGCAACTCATGGAACGCTAACGGATTTATCGTTAACCCTGCCAAAGACTCCCTTGTTTGGTACGGATGGCATTCGGGGACGAGTAGGAGAACTGCTTACGGCTGAATTAGCGCTACAAATTGGGTTTTGGGCAGGTCAGGTCTTGCATTCGCAAGCCTCAGCATTGGGTCCAGTGATTGTTGGACAGGACTCGCGAAACTCCAGCGATATGTTGGCATCGGCGCTGAGTAAAGGCTTAAACTTAGCGGGATTGGAGGTTTGGAATATCGGGTTATGTCCAACGCCTGGAGTTGCTTATCTTACCCGTTTCTCAGAAGCGATGGGTGGGGTGATGATTTCAGCCAGTCATAATCCCCCAGAAGACAATGGGATTAAGTTTTTTAGCGCTCAAGGGACAAAACTGCCAGGGGAATTGCAGCAACAGATTGAGGCAGGTATCCGAGGTATAGTGGATAAGGCTGTAGTTGCTCATACCCAAGGTCAGCATTATCACCGACCCGAATTAGTGGGACGTTATCTGGACTCCTTACGGCGTCCCCTGCACTCTGTAACCCATTTACAGGGGATGAAAATCGTCCTCGATTTAGCTTGGGGGGCTTCGGTGAGGTTAGCTGAACAAGTCTTTTCTGAGTTGGGAGCAACAGTTATCTGTTTGCATAATCAACCTGATGGCGATCGCATTAATGTTAATTGTGGCTCAACTCATTTAACCTCCCTCCAGAACGCGGTACGAGAACAGTCGGCTGATATGGGGTTTGCCTTTGATGGTGACGCGGATCGGGTCATGGCAGTTGATCGTGAAGGTCGAATCATTGATGGTGATTATATTCTCTATTTCTGGGGACAAACATTACGACAAGCGAATCAACTCCCCGATGATTTAATTGTTGCCACGGTTATGGCAAACTTGGGCTTTGAACGGGCATGGAAAGCCACTGGCGGTAAACTGGTGCGAACGTCTGTCGGTGATCAATATGTGCAAGCGGCAATGGATCGCAGTGGTGCTATGCTTGGTGGTGAACAGTCGGGACATATTCTTTGTTACCATTACGGCTTGACTGGGGATGGTATGTTAACGGCTTTGCATTTAGCCTCATTGGTACGTCAGTCGGGGGTTTCATTGAAAACCTTAGTAGATCAAAGCTTCCAGACCTATCCCCAACTGTTGCACAATGTACGTGTTGAAAACCGCGATCGCCGTTTACATTGGCAAGACTGTCAACCTCTGATGGATGCCATTTCCCAAGCTCAAACCCTGATGGCAGATCAAGGGCGAGTGTTAGTCCGGGCATCGGGAACCGAACCCGTCATCCGAGTGATGGTAGAAGCCATTGAAGCGCAAATGGCAACTCACTGGACAGCCAAACTGGTTTCTGTTGTGGAAAAACATTTAAGTTAGAAGGCACCCCATCTTCCCCATCTCCCTCATCTCCCTAATCTCCCCCTACATAAGAAATGGGGTTTGGAGACCAAACCCCTACAACTCCCATCTTCCCCATCTCCCCTACACCTTCACTGGTGGATGTGCCACAATCGAAAGAAACGGGCAGCCTGACAGCTTTGCCATGGTGAAATCGAAATCAAAATCAAAAAAATCGAAAACTTCAAAAAAAGGAAAAAAACAATCAAAGCAGTCTGAAGCCCCTCTCCTGAGTTTAAAGGAGCAGTTAGCCCAAAAGCGTAAAGCGCAAAAGCAGCGCCAAGAACTGATTCAATGGCTGTTCATGACGCTATTGCCGGGGATATTCCTAGGCGCGATCGCGAGTGTGGTTGCTGAACCGAAGATGGGTGTGATCGCCGGAGCAATCATACCTTGTTTTGGTCTGTCCTACAAATATCCCCGCAAGGCACTATGGCTATTTCTCATTTATATGCCCTTTAGCGGCACGGTTGTTTATATGCTTGGAGGTAGTGCCCTACTCCAATTAGCCAAAGATGGATTATATATTCCTGCCCTAATTGGCTTATATCAACAGTGCCGACGCGAAAAGAAACCCTTCTTTGTTCCCCAAAGCCTGATGCCAACACTGAGTATTTGCTTGGTGTTATCTCTGTTAACATTATTCTTTGTCAACGGTTTAGAGTTGACAGGCAAAGAGTCAGGACAACCCTTTCTTCAGGGGATTTTGGGCTTGAAAATTTTCCTGGGATATGCTCCCTTGATTTTTTGCGCTCAACATTTGCTCAAAAGTAAAAAGGAGTTGCTATTTTGTAGCCGCTTACATCTAGGTTTGGCAGTTATTTGCTGTCTCCTAGGGCTGTGGCAGTACATGATGCTTAAGCAGGGTATCTGTCAAGGTACGGATCATCTCTCCGGCGTTGAGTTATTTAAAGCGAGTTTAGAGGCTCGCTGTTATATTGGTGGGGCGTTGCTTTACAGTCCATCACAAAATATGATTCGCTTGCCAGGAACCTTTGTGTCTCCTTGGCACTGGGGTTGGTTTCTGATAGGCAATAGTGCGTTAACCTTTGCCGCCGCCTTTAGCGATTCGTCTTTCTTGTGGCGAATTGGAGGTTTGGTGGGAATGGCACTGGTTTTTGTCAATGCGGTCATTTGCGGTCAGCGAATTGCCCTAGCTTTGGTTCCGGCTATTACGATACTTTTGTTGATCCTGACAGGTCAGATCGCGAATTTAAAGCGGTTTATTCCAATTGGCGTGGGACTCGCCTTGCTGCTAGGAATTGGCTTAGCCACAAACCCAGAACTGGTTCAGGAACGGATTGACAGTTTTAAGGGGCGTGCTGAGGCTTCACCACCACAAGCGTTTATTCAAGAGCAATTTGAATGGGCGACTTATAACACCAAGGGATGGCTCGGAAACGGTTTAGGACGAGCCACGAATTCTACTCGCACCTTTGGGGATATTTCACTGGTTGAAACCTATTATCCAAAACTTATCTTTGAAATGGGTACGATCGGTACCCTAGGGTTTTTGGCGTTTGTGACGCACTTGACATTTACTACATTTAAAGCCAAACAGTCAGTTCGTGACAAAAATTTACGTAGTTTTGGCTCTAGTTATTGGGTTTTTGTTTTGATTATCAGTTATAACACCTATTGGTATCCTTTGGATACAGACCCCGTAGCAGTCTACTACTGGTTCTTTGCTGGGGTAATCCTAGCTTTACCAGCAATAGACCGACAGGAACTGAGAAAACAGAAACTTATCCAACAAGAGGATGAACCTGACGTACAAAAGAACGGTAAAAAAAAGGGTTCTAAACCACGAATTGCTACCCCATCAGCCTCCTAGTGTATCAGGGGAAGCAGGGGAAGCAGGGGAAGCAGGGGAAGCAGGGGGAGCAGGGGGAGCAGGGGGAGCAGGGGAAGCAGGGGAAGCAGGGGAAGCAGGGGGAGCAGGGGGAGCAGGGGAAGCAGGGGAAGCAGGGGAAGAGGATTACCAATGAACAATCAACAATCAACAATTACCCTTTCAAAAAAACAGCCGTGAATGAGCCTTTAATTTCAGTCATTATTCCCACTTACCAACGCGAAGAACCCTTGCGAGATACCTTAGAAGATGTACTCAAGCAAGAGTATGCCGATGTTGAGATTTTAGTGGTTGATCAAACTCGAAAGCACAAACCTGAAATCGAAACTTATTTACAACAACTGGCGAATGACCAGAAAATTAAATGGTTTCGGGTGAACTGGGCGAGTCTACCGGGGGCGCGAAATTATGCCGTGCGACGGGCGACGGGTGAAATTCTTGTGTTTATTGATGATGATGTGAAAATGCCTGCTGGGTACTTAGACGCCCACGCCCGTAACTATGAACGTCAAGAGGTTGGGGCGGTTGCGGGGCGCGTATTTGACCGAATGAAGCTAGCCGATTCTCAGAAAAAACATCAAGGAGACTATGAAATCGAGGATTTACCTCCTCAAGCGATGGACCCCGGAATTGCCTGGTATCACATTGACTTAGTGCATACGATTAAACCGCAGTGGGTGATTTCCGCTAGAGGCTGTAATATGTCCTACCGTCGGGAGATTTTTACTAAGCATGGGATATGGTTTGATGAACGATTTCGCGGGAGTGCGGTGCGGGAAGAGTCGGATTTTTGTCTGCGATTGCGGCAAACGGGGTATCAGATTTGGTATGATCCCGATGCCTCTTTGGTGCATTTAGGCGAAGAGACGGGTGGTTGTCACGATATTAGTACGCGATCGCTAAAATACCAAGTCACGTTTTACCACAATCATTTCCTGATGGCGCTGAAAAACCTTACCCCCAGTCAGCAGCTACGCTTATTTGCCAAGCTTTTTGATTGTCACGTTCTCGGAAATCCCCCCTGTAACAAGAGTGGTTCCCCAATTAAAATTGTCACTCGTGCAGGGTTCTACACTATCGGATTTATGGACGCCCTGAAAACTCAAATCAAATCCAGTTGGGATCAAGGGCAAATTTATACCGAGTTGGATGAAAAAGTTGAGGGTTGATTGGGGACGTTTTGACCCTTCGCAACCCTGGAGGGAGCCCGGTTTGTAGGGGCGGGTTTAGGGATTCTCTTGTAGTGATTGATAGTAACCTTGGTACAAAACCCGCCCTGACTCACTGTTGAGTTAATTCCTTATCTCCCCCATCTCCCCCTACATAAGAAATGGGGTTTGGAGACCAAACCCCTACTGTTCCCATCTCTCCCATCTCCCTTATCTCCTTTATTCCCTATTCCCTCTAAAAAAATGAAAATTCTAGTTGCTAGTCATACCTATATTGTTGATCTCAACTGCGAAAAGCTACGGGAACTTGCTAAGTTAGAACCTGACATTGAAGTCACCGTAGTCGTACCCCGTCGCTGGCGTCCAGGGGGCGTGCAAAATAAAATTATTGAAACTCAACCCCGTCAAGAGGGTTCATTTCGAGTTGTCCCTATCTCCAACTTTAGCCAAAACAACCAGGGATTGCTCACATTTGGCACGGATATCCTTGCCTTATTGCGAGACTTTAAACCCCATATTATTCAAGTTGAACAAGGGGCAAAAGCTTTAGGATATGCCCAACTCATTACCTTGAATCAACTTTTAGGGCTAAAGGCAAAAAATGTATTCTTTACCTGGTGGAATTTACCCTATCAAGTGAAGTTTCCTTTATCGATATTGCACGACTATAACCTTCAGAATACTCACGGACTCGTTGCAGGAAATCAGGATGCGGTTGAAGTCCTCCAGCAGCATGGTTATCAAGGGGCTTATACCGTTATGCCTCAATTGGGTGTCGATGAAAGTCGATTTCGTCCCCAAGCCCAGCCAGAGTTACAAAGTAAGTTAGGACTTCAAGATGATGAGTTTGTCGTCGGATTCGTGGGGCGATTTGTTGAGGAGAAAGGGTTATTAACGCTAGGGGAAGCCTTGGCGGGTATAAAGGAACATCGCTGGAAGTGGTTACTGTTAGGACGCGGTTCTCTGCAAACCGTGTTAATGGAAAAGGCAGTGGAATGGGGAATTAAAGACCGGATGATTTGGGTGGAGAGTGTTCCTCATGATGAAGTGCCAAATTATATTAATTTGATGAATGTTTTGGTTCTACCCTCTGAGACGACGTACAAGTTTAAAACGTTAACGGCGGCGGGTTGGAAGGAACAGTTTGGTCATGTTTTAATTGAGGCGATGGCATCGAAAGTGTCAGTGATTGGGTCGGATTCGGGAGAAATTCCGAATGTGATTGGTGATGCGGGTTTGGTGTTTCCGGAGGGAAATGTAGAAGCGTTACGTGGCAAGTTGGTATCGCTGATGGAACAGCCGGAGTTGGCGCAGCAGTTGGCTGAGTTGGGGTATGAACGGGCGATGAGCCAGTATACGAATAAGGCTTTGGCGCGGAAGTTGTTGGATTTTTATCAAAGACTTATTGAATGATGAGACGGGGTATAAAAATTATATTTTTTAAACGCAGAGGAGCGCAGAGGTTTACGCAGAGGACGCAGAGGGGGTTATAGGATTGGGACTTGCTTTTTTAGGATTTGGAAATAATTGGCGATGATATGACGTAGCGACCTTATTGGTTGGCGAGTCTAATAAATGACAAATGACATAAGACAACTGACAAAAATGCGAATTTTACAAATTGTCCCTTCAGTTTCGCTGGTTTATGGGGGTCCTAGTCAAATGGTGCTGGGGCTTTCTAAAGCGCTAGCGAATCAAGGTGTAGATGTTACGATATTGACGACGGATAGTAATGGGGATTTTGGTCAAGCGCCACTGGATGTTCCTTTAGATAAACCTGTGTCGCAGGATGGTTATCAGGTGCGATATTTCCGGTGTTCTCCGTTCCGGCGTTATAAGTTTTCCCTAGATTTATTACGTTGGTTGTGGCAACATGCAGGGGAGTTTGATCTGGCGCATATTCACGCCTTATTTTCGCCTGTGAGTACGGCTGCTGCGACAGTCGCTCGAAAACGAAATTTACCCTATATTTTGCGTCCATTGGGTACGCTTGATCCGGCGGATTTACAGAAGAAGCGGCGATTAAAACAAGTGTATGTGGGATTGTGGGAATGTGCTAATTTAGCTGGGGCGGCGGGGATTCATTTTACCAGTGAACAAGAGGCGAAGATTTCCCAACGGTTTGGTACGAATGCGCCAGATATTGTGATTCCTTTGGGGGTTACGCCTCCGGAGGATGTAGGGATGTTGAATGCAACGTCTCTACGTCAGGGCGGGTTTTGCACAAACGATATCATCAATAGCGAAATAAAAGTCCCTAAACCCGCCCCTACAGATGTTCTAGAGAATGTCTCTACCCAATCCCCCATCCTATTATTTATGTCTCGAATTGACCCAAAGAAGGGATTGGATTTACTGATTCCGGCTTTAGAAACGCTTTTAGCTGAAGAGTTAGGGTTTCAGTTTATCTTAGCGGGCGCGAATCCCCAAGATCCAGAGTATGAACGTCAAATTCAACAACAGATTCAGGCGTCGTCGCTATCGTCTCAGACGACAATTACAGGGTTCGTTGAGGGGGAAGTAAAAGCGGCGTTGCTTCACAAGGCAGATTTATTTGTTTTACCGTCTTATTATGAAAACTTTGGGATTGCTGTCGCCGAAGCGATGGTGGCGGGAACTCCTGTGGTAATTTCAGATCAGGTGCATATTTGCCAAGAGGTGAAGGGGGCGGAGGCGGGATGGGTTTGTGGGTGTGATGTGGCGTCGTTGACGCAAACGTTACGGGAAGCACTAAGGGATGCTGGGGAACAAAAGCGGCGTGGGGTCAATGCTAGAGACTATGCACTAGAGCATTATAGTTGGGATGCGATCGCGCAAACTATGATTGAGGCATATCAAAACATAATTGATAATTGATGTACAGTCGGGGCGGGTTTAGTTACATCTGGGTATAACCAAAAAGATAGTAGTGAAACCCGCCCCTACACAATCTTCCCCATCTCCCGATAACTGACAACTGACAACTGATAACTGATAACTGATAACTGACAATGGCAGATATTGATAACCTCCTCAACGAAATAGCCGCCCAAGAAACCCAACTTCAAGATACTGAGTTTTTGGCTCCCTGTGTTCAAGGGGGAAAGGTTCGCACGTCAGTGGCTAATTTGATTTATACGTTTACTCCTCAACCGAGTGATTTTGAAGGATGGGCTATTTTTCGTCCGGTGAATGAGAAGACAGCTAAGGTAGTAGAAGAGGCGAGTTTACCTCAATTAGCGGAGTATCTGAAATTACTAAAACCCCTGCGTTTGCGCTTGGCTTATCCGTTGCGTTCATTAACGTGGTTAGCCTATCCCATCAATGAGTCGGATATGCAGCAACGTTTAGGTAGGGTTAAACCTGTACCTGTACATTTAGTTAGCGAAGGCGCTGCATTTGAACCGATTATCGCCCGTTTTGATGGTACGGCGTTTTGGTTTGATGAAATTGACAGACGCGCTGAACCTCAGCCGACTGAACAGTTACGAGAACAGTTAGAACACGTTACTCTACCCGATCAGGTGCGGTTTGCAGGAATGACACCGGAAATGCTGACAGTTTATGAGTTGGTATTGCAACAAACACCTGCTTATCAGCAGCGAGAACATCATCGGCGTCAAGCGAGAGAAGCAGGGGGAGCTGGGGGAGCTGGGAGAGCTGGGGGAGCTGGGAGAGCTGGGGGAGCTGGGAGAGCTGGGGGAGCTGGGAGAGCTGGGGGAGCTGGGGGAGCTGGGGGAGCTGGGGGAACCGATGAACAACAGTTGCGGGATGCGTTACAGATGGGAGGTGGGAGATTGCGGACTTTTCGCGATCGCGGCGAGTTTTGGCAAGTGGAATGGATGACTCGTGATCGGGAACGTCATACCTCTGCGATCGCTAAGGGAGATTTAACCGTGATGAGTTCGGGAATCTGTCTGAGTGGTTGCGATCGCGACTTTGATTTACAATCCCTCGTTGGTGTGATCGAAGCCCGCCTCTAGTACCGCCGCCTTAGAAGTAATACCAAGTTGCTCTCAAAGATAGCAGATGGGGGAAAATACTGTATTAATTTTCATAAGGGTTCAACAAAGATTTCTTTACGAACTTTTCAAGAAACTTTCTCTCAATCTTGATTACAATCTAGTTATCGTCTACCACAATCTCTATTAAGCCCAGAGACATAAGATGCTGACAAAAAAAGCGCACCAGAGAAAAATCAGTAACTCATTTGACTTTAGTCAACTCTTTGCTCAAAGCATGAAAAAGGGTCAAATCAGTCACTCTGACTGGTATGAATTGCTGATCACACCGATGGATAATGCCTTTACCTCCGATCATGAGGATGCGGTGACTCGATTAATCTATGGGGTGCGACATGGCTTTGTTAAAGTCATTGAGAACGGTTAGTTGTTTTAAACTAGCCATTGGCTATGTCGCGAATGCGGTGATTGCCCAATTGTATTGATAATGTCTATTTTCTTTCACGAAAACCTCTATCGAACACCCGCCCTGATGACACGGTTGCAGGAGTTTCCGGTAACCGTATGCGGGGCTGGGGCGCTGGGGGCAAATCTGACCGAAAACCTGGCGCGTTCTGGGTTTGGCAGGTTACGGGTAATCGATCGCGATCGCATCGAAGAACGCAATCTTTCCACTCAACCCTATTACAAATCTGATATTGGTGCCTATAAAACTAAGATATTGACAAATACGCTCTATCGTGCATTAGGTATCACTGTCGATGGGCGTGCCAAAGAACTAACGGCGGACAACTGTTCTCAATTACTTCGGGATAGTCAGTTAGTGATCGATACCTTTGACAATAGTGTCGCCCGTCAAGCGGTGAAAGACTATTGTCAACAAGTGCAGATTCCCTGTTTGCATCTGGGATTAGCGAGTGACTATGCGGAAATCATTTGGAACGATAATTATCGCGTTCCCTCACCTGTCAATGATGATATTTGTGATTATCCCTTGGCGCGAAATTTAGTTATGCTGACGGTGGCGGTTGCTGGTGAGGTGATTATTACCTTTGTCGCTACTGAAAAGCAACAAAATTTCACGATTACGTTAGCCGATTTAGCCGTTAAACCTTTGAATCCGTAGGGGTTGGTGAATAAGGGACTTGCGGAAAAATAGATTTTATCGCCAAGGTCACCGAAGATTATTTTGATGGGTCAGCCCGCAAAGCCGAAACAGTCAAAATACCCCAGCGTTAAAGCTGGGGCATTCTATTTATTAAATTTTTTCTGTTATAGATTGGGGGAGTAGACTCCCTGGCTGAATGCATGATAGTCTGGAGTAGACCTAAACAAACAAATCATCGTCTTTTGGTCGGAGAAAGAGTAACCAATTCAGCGGCTGTTTTCCGGAAGGGATATAACCGTTCGATCCCCAGAAGCGACAGAACAATCAAAACCTGAATAGCCCATGGTGCCATAGCAAACCCAAAAATTAAGCAAAATATAGCACTACCTATAGCTAAAACCCGGGAAACTTCGTGAGAGGCGCGTAAAGACAGCCAAAGACTTGCGATGGCGCTGAGCAAAAGAATCAGGAAGATAGGAAGCATAGCGATCACCTCTTAAAAGTTCCTAGAGGGCTTCCATCTGATTCAACGACTGCGAAACCCTCAATGTTATCTACGCTAACATTGATTGATTAGAGAAAATTGTAATATTAATAACCAGTTCGGTTTTTTTCAGAAATCTTTGCATAACTTCGTATTCTTCAGGCAGAGGTGGGAGCATTTGCCTGCAAAAATCCGCATAACCAGTCCTTCAAGTGATAAGTAGCACGGCAATCATCTTCATTGTAGCGTTGAATAATCTCCAGTACCGTGCGATCGCCTGTTGTCAGCCACTGTTCATAGAGACAGACGCATTGAGAACCCGTTACCGCCGCATCGCGCCACTCAAAGCCTAACCACCGCGCTAAATGTTTGAGCGAATAGCTTTCCACGGGTAAGGTTACGGTACTCATAACGTGCTGATGAACATCGACAAAGCGCGACAGTAAGGGCTGTAGCTGGGTGAAAGGGGTTTTGTAAAGTTTAGCTAAGCGCTTGACGGTTTCGACTTCATAATCAGAAAAATGAAAGATGGGAGCATCGGGGTAGAGCCACACTAACTCTAAAAATTGCTGCCAGATGAGGGCTTCATCGTCGGGATGTTCTGCCAAGAAGGGGTGAAATGTCTCGGTATTGGTGGAGCGATCAATTACCAAGATACCCAGTAAATAGTCCAGGTTTAAGTCGGGTTGAGCCTCGATATCAAAGAAGAGTTCGACAGAGGCTTGAGGTAATCGATCCGTATATCTCATGGAAGGCTGAAACTCTGAGTAAGAATTAACTCCAGCACCATTTGCATTGTTCTCCGATTCCGTCAACCTGTCGAATGGTGGAGTCTCCCTAGCTGGCTCAACTCTCTGACGCAGAATCACCCGATTGTGCTGAATCGATTGAGCCTGTTGCACTAAATTTAATCCCACTTCGCTGCCAAACTCATAAGCCAAGGTGCTAATCTCAGCTTGGGCAAGGGATTCTACCGTCGTTATCCCTAACTCCTGTAAACTCTGGTAGCGCTTTGGCGTAACACCGGGTATCAACGAAATATGCTTTTGAGACTGCGCGATCGCATAACAGCTACTATGCCAATGGCAAAGCCCACATTTTTGCCGTGAGATAAAGACTTCCGGCGCTTGAGGTTGTTGCAGAGTTTGAATACAGTCTGCCAACTCCGCCTGCATCAAGGGTAGCCATTTATCCAGAGTCACCGAGTAGGCATTTCGACGCCGTAAAATTAACCAAGCCTGACTGGGTAAACTTCCCTGTATTTCAGCCAAAAGATGGGCATGAAACGCGGCGATGATTTGATAATCTGCCTTAGCCCGCCTGCCGAATTTAATCGAGACTGGAACATACATCCAATCCCCGAAAATCGAGTGTCCTGGCTGTTTGAGCAATAAATCAGGAGAACCCAGCAGCGTGACTCCCTCAACCGTTTGCCTGAGCAAAAGTCCCTTAGCGATACAATCGACGCCTTGCTGCATCAACTCCCATGTCGCCTGCGCTCCCGCTTGCCAATCATCTCGCCGATAGTTAGGGGTTTGTATCGGTGTCAGGTTGGCTCCAGTCGGTAATAAGGATAGGAGTGGACTTTCTCCCGCAGAACCATAGCTTTCCTCGTATTCTGCGCTTTTGAGGATAGCTCGCCGATGCGCCGAACTATCTTGGCGCAGTTTCAGCAGAAAATCTTGGGGCGGATCTTTTTGACTCGGATCACCCGAATAATCGAGAAACGCTCGACGCCGACAGCGTTTGTAATAGAGGAGCAATTCATCCGTCAGCAGTATAGCTTCATTAGGGATTGGGGATTGGGAATTTGTGATGGAGGATGGGTGATTGCTCATATTCGCGAAGCGCCAAGCACGCTCCGTCATTTTTCGTAGCACAGGGAACAAGGACTTTAAATTCATAATTCAAAACTCATAACTTAAAACTCGGCTAGGGCGGGTTTTGAATAAACGTTATCATTAATAGCTTGTGCGAAAGTTCATCAACCCGCCCCTACACAATTAAAACTCAACATGAATCGCGGGAATCCCTGTCCTCCACGCGCCATCACGGGGAGGGATAGCGGGGCGACGTAGGTACGGAGTCGCTAGTGCAGCGCGGCAGAAATACTTGAGCAGCCCATCTTAGGTTGAATAGAACGCTCCTTAAGCATTTGGGGAGCGCCAAAACCCTTTATCTATCGTAGGGTGGGCATTGCCCACCATCCTTAAGTCAGTGACATTCATCTTAAGTTAAGATGGAACGATAAATCCAAAAAACTGGATGACCCAATCAAATCTTACCCCAAACAACTGTAGTGAAAGGTTTGTAGTCAGTGATATAGCACTACACACTAAGGTTAGGACATATCCAGAAAAATTCAAATCGCTCAATCCCTTGTAAGATAAGCTTTTGTCTTCACTATTGCAAGAAAGCCTATTGCCTATTCCCTGGTGCGTAGCGCTATACCAACGCTGATGGCGAAGACAGCGCAACTACGAACTTCGCTGACATCGGTGCTATTCGTTCTCAACCTTTTCCAACTGTCGTCAAAACTTAAAACTTTTTTCTACACAGGATGCAACTTTTCGCAGTTATTATTAATGGTCACTGGCAACCCGGAATCGGTGATCCTACGTTTATGGGCTGGTTTACAGTCGTGGCGTATTTTATCACAGCGTTATTGTGCCTGATCAGTGCCTTACCTCATCGGCTCGTCTTCCCTCTACAGCGAGTGAGTCAAATTCGTTGGCTATGGGGATTCTTCGCCATTCTTTTATTATTGCTGGGTATTAATAAGCAATTAGATCTACAGTCTTTGGTGACTGTAGTAGGCAAGGAATTAGCCCTATCTCAGGGTTGGTATCAGCAGCGTCGGATGGTTCAGACGCAATTTATTCTAGGAATTGTGATGGCGGCGTTAGTTTTAGTTTCGGTAATTGGACGCGCTATCTATGCTGAACGGCAAACCTATCGGTTAGCGCTTTTAGGTTTAATGTTCCTTTCTTGTTTTATTGTCATTCGCGCCTCATCCTTTCATCATATTGATGCCTTGATAGGTTGGCAAGTGGTCGGATTAAGGATGAACTGGATATTAGAAATAGGGGGTATCGCTTGTATCGCTATTGCCGCAATCAGGACTATTTTTAAGCGAATGTCACTGACTTAAACCCGCCCCTACATAGGGGTTGCTTCAGGGAGTCTGGTGGTGGGGGTAGGAAGCAGGGGAAGCTGGGGGAGCTGGGGGAGCTGGGGAAGCAGGTGAAGCTGGGGAAGCTGGGGAAGCTGGGGAAGCTGGGGGAGCTGGGGGAGATGGGAGAGATGAGAGAGATGAGGGAGATGCTGCTTTTAGGCTTGCATTGCAAGGTTTTTGACCGTCTAGGCACCAAAACCTTGGATTTGTTGGGTCAAAAAATGGCTGGAAACCCTTGTTTGGTATATCATCTACATTCATGCAGCAAGCCCTACATAATCAAAACTCAGACTAAGGGAAACAGTTGATGAAGGTAAAATGCCAAAGCAGCACTGGCTACAGGTACGGTAAGATTATCCATGCCCCACTTTGAGAACATTTCTAAACCTGTAGCCCCTAACGCCACAGCAATAGGGAGTAACCACGTTTGCCAAACATTACCCTGAACCCCAACTAGAATTAACCAACTGACCCCATAGCTGATGAGAGTCATCGTCAAAGAACCTTCCCAGCTTTTTGTCATCCCCCAGATTTGGTACTTATGCTGCCCAAATCGCTGACCAATTAATCCCGCTAGTCCATCTCCCCAGGTCATGACTAAAATGCCAATAGCGGCATAGTGGAATTGATGGGGCGACCAAAACCAGGCGATGAGGATGCCCATACTCACTGCATAGAAAAATGTACCAAAACTTCTACGTCCCACACTGTTGATACCGGGCAGAAATGGCACATAATACGACAAAAGTGCGATCGCGCTAGCGATTAGGGATGCGGCTATACCAACCCAGGCGGGAATTTGTAACCACCAAGCCACCAAAATCACATTGCCAGTACCGATATGAACAACTTTGCGGGCTAATTCTGAATTCGTAGAAGTCCGGCGATGGAGTGTCTCAGCGGATAGCACAATCACACCTAGCCCCAGTGCCACAATACTAATGTGGAGCCATAGCACCGGAATTGATTCTAACAAAGGTATTGAGTCAAACAAGAGTTAAACACAGAATAACAGAGGAGTGCCTATAACACTCTATTACAGGATGAAAATTTTATTAATTTGGCTGATTCGAGCCTACAGAACTTTAATTTCCCCTATCTTTCCGCCAACCTGTCGATTTCATCCAACCTGTTCAACCTATGCCCTACAAGCCATTGAACGCTTTGGTTCCTGGCGTGGAAGTTACCTCGCACTGCGGCGCATCTTACGCTGTCATCCATTTCATCCGGGGGGTTATGATCCGATTCCGGACGCAACTCCTAAGGATGAGACGGGCTCTGGGGGAGCTGGGGGAGCCGATTTGTAGGGGTGGGTTTTACAGATAACGTTTTGGCACACACTGATAACTTATAGCAGTAGACACATCGATTAGGACTTTCGGCACCATTGTAGAGACGTTGCATGCAACGTCTCTACTCGCGCCCGCCCAGTTGTAGAGGTGAGTTTTACAGATTTCGCCAAGAAAGATAAATCCGCTAAATTGCGTATTAAGAATCATTACTATTGCTGAGGAAATTACGTAAGTAGAAATACACAATAGTAGTTAAGCACATACGACTTATCAAGGACTTACGTCATTGAGTTATCTAAGCAGTATCTCCGTGTCTAAACGTAAGTCCTTTTTTCTTGCAGGTCTTACCGTGAAAGTCCGTCATCTTCAATTAATTTAATATTTCTTTATAAAAAGATACAATACTCTCCGTGTTTCTACGGTAATACAAACGAACTATCCAGCAAATTTCCGGAAATATACGGATTATTTCGCTCTTTGAGTTGGATATGTTCTAAGAGGAAACACTGTATTCTTTAGCCCCTGAGCGCTTGTTCTGACGGTCAGGGGATTTCTTGTACCGGTCTTGAGTCATTAGTCTAAAAAACAAAGGACTAATGATCACGGACAAAAACAATGAAACCCTATTACCAGATTCCGATTCGAGACTGTGGAGAACCCCTCGTTCCCATACCCTTGGAGCGGTTCGCGGTGGAATCCCTTCATGCTTATGAAAAACTGGGCGCTCCTTATGGGAAGACGTCTCCCTACCATTTGCGCCAGACAGTGTTAGAGGCATTAATCACAGCTCAACATGACCTGCAACAGCGATGTCCGGGTTGGCGTATCCTGATTTTTGATGCCTATCGTCCTGTCGCGGTTCAGGAATTTATGGTTAATCATACCTTCGCTGAAGTGGTGCGATCGCAAAACATCAACCCAGCGACTCTATCGGAAACTGAACGCCAGAAAATATGGCAGCAAGTATATAAAATTTGGGCATTACCGAGTCCTGATCCCTTAACCCCACCACCTCATAGTACGGGTGCAGCCGTGGATATTACGCTTGTTAATGAGAAGGATGAGACGATTGACATGGGATCGGAGATTGACGAACTCTCACCCCGTTCTGATCCCGATTATTACGCCCAAGAATTGCACCTCCCCTATCATGCCCATCGGCAATTGTTACGGGATATCATGCAAAAGGCAGGATTTCAGCGTCATCCAGGGGAGTGGTGGCACTTCTGCTGCGGCGATCAGATGTGGGCGTGGTTGTGCCATCAACAGCACCCCAGCCAGAGGTTTATCGCTCGTTATGGTCGAGTAGCTGGTGATTAAGGGAATTAAACCGATATTCTGGGTAAAGACGATTTTTTTGTCTGTCGATCACTCCCATCTGAATAGGTTATGGTTGCACCGAAACAAGTCTATGTTCTCTTATTCAATGCTCGTAGCGAAAACGAGGGGATTCACACCTTGCAAATCGGCGATCGCAATGTGGTGTTGATGTTTGAGTCAGAGGATGACGCCATCCGTTTTGGCGGGATGCTGGAAGCCCAGGATTTCCCCAATCCTTCTGTGGAAGCGCTGGAGGTTGAGGAAATTGAAGAATTCTGCCAAAGTGCCGGCTATGAGTGCCAACTCGTTGAAACCGGGATGTTGGCATTACCGCCGGAAACAAATGTGGAAAAAACAGACTGGCAACCTGATGGGACGCCAACTCAAGAACCAGAGATGTCTGATCTGGATCGAATTCGCCGTCAGCTAGAGGGACTTTTGTAAGTGGGTGAGAAAATTTCAAGTTAACGGTGGGGATCGTCATTTGTCATTTGTCATTACTTAAGGGTTTGAGGAATATTTACAGAACTTAATGTAGTTCGGAAATACACTTACAATAAATCAGATGAAAAAGTTGGAGGAACGAGGTTATCTGCTAACGGAACAGGTAAACCCTCAAAGTCAAAATCTCGACCAGCTCACCTCGCTAGAGTTAGTGGATTTGTTTAATCGCGAGGATGAGGAAACGATTCGGGCGATCGCTGCCGTTAGAACTCAACTAGCACAAGCCATTGAGCGCACGGCAAAAGCCCTGAAACAAGGAGGGCGTCTCTTTTATGTCGGTGCAGGGACTAGCGGACGCTTAGGGGTACTGGATGCGGCTGAATGTCCTCCCACCTTTTGTACACATCCCGAACTGGTACAAGGCGTTATCGCTGGCGGCGCCGGGGCGTTAATCCGAAGTTCAGAAAACTTGGAAGATCGTGAAGAAGATGGCATCGAAGCGATCGCGCACCGTCAGGTGACGGAATTGGATGTCGTGGTTGGCATTACCGCAGGTGGGACAACACCCTATGTACGCGGGGCGTTGCAAGCGGCACGACAACGCGGCGCTACGACAATTTTGCTTGCCTGTGTCCCTGCTGAACAAGTCAGTTATGAGGTGGATTTAGATATTCGCTTACTCGTCGGTCCAGAAATTCTCGCGGGTTCGACACGCTTAAAAGCCGGAACTGTGACCAAAATGGCATTAAATATCCTGTCTACGGGTGTGATGGTGCAACTCGGCAAAGTTTACGGTAATCGCATGGTTGATGTCGCCGTCACCAATAAAAAACTCCATGACCGTGCCTTAAGAATTCTACAAGACCTGACTGACCTGAGTCGAGACGAAGCCGGATTTTTACTCGAACGCAGCGGACGCCGGGTGAAACTGGCACTGCTGATGCACTGGACAGGAGAAGATGCCCCAGTCTGCGATCGCCTGTTGAGTCAACAGCAAGGAAATCTCAGACAAGCCTTACTCAGTTACCAGAACAGTGGTGAGTGATTCATCAACAGCGACTTTCCGCAGCTTCCCTACTCAGCTACAGTAGAACTATTGGCTTTTGCTGCTACAAGTTTCATTAAACATGTTCAACGGATCAGAGACGACTGCAACAGTTTTACTTCTCCTTGTCGCCCTTGGTGTCATCGGTTGGGGATATAGGCGTGCCAGAACTTACGGCAGACTCGGCATCCTCGCCTGGTTGCAGTCCCTCGTGTTGACGGTTCCCTGGCTGATATTTTTTGTCCTATTGGCTGCCGGAATTTATCTGAATATTGTTGGTATCTTGTTTTTATTGGTGGTTTCAACCGGGATCTATATTTTCCTCGGCAAACGGTTGCGGGAAGAAGGTCAAGATGCCGTCTTGCAGAAGCGTGCCAACCAGTTACTCCATGAGAAATCTGATCCCAACGACAGTCAAAATGCATCACCGCAAGAAGACACCTCAGCAACCGCCCCATCACCAGAGAGTAGTAGTCCGGCAGGGACTGAAGTTATACCCATTTCGCCAGAAGATCTGAAGACTATCCAGGGAATTTTTGGTATCGATACATTCTTTGCCACAGAAACCATTCCCTACCAGGAAGGGGTGATATTTAAGGGGAATCTGCGTGGCGGTGAGCCTGAGGCGGTGCATTCCCGTTTATCTGCCAGTTTAGAACAACGGTTGGATGACCGCTACCGACTCTTTTTAGTTGAAGATCCCGAAGGAAAACCTGTGGTGATTGTTCTACCCAGTAGCAATGATCCGCAACCGCTAACGATTCCCCAGAAAATTTTGGCGGGGGTGTTGCTGGTGGCTACCATTGTGACTAGCTTAGAAGCGGCTGGATTTTTGCTCAATTTTGATTTGTTTACTGCACCTGAACGGGTGAAGGAAACCTTGCCCTTAGGTTTGGGGATTTGCACAGTTTTGGCAGTACACGAACTCGGTCATTTGTGGGCAGCACGGCGTCATCAGGTTCGCTTGAGTTTCCCATTTTTTATTCCCAGTTTACAAATTGGTTCCTTTGGGGCGATTACCCGCTTTGAATCATTGGTTCCTAACCGTAAAGCCTTGTTTGACATTGCCTTAGCTGGACCGGCGGCGGGTGGGATTGCGTCTGTTTTCCTACTGCTGTTGGGCTTGGTTTTGTCTCATCAAGGCAGTACCTTTCAGGTTCCGGCTCAATTTTTCCAAGGTTCGGTTTTGGTTGGTGGGTTAGCCCGGATTATTTTGGGGAATTCTCTGCAAGCACCCCTTGTTGATGTTCATCCCTTAACTATTATGGGTTGGCTGGGGTTAGTGATTAGTGCGTTGAATTTAATGCCAGCCGGACAGTTAGATGGGGGGCGGGTTGTTCAGGCTATCTATGGACGCAAAACGGCTCGCCGCACGACGATTGCGACATTGGTCATCTTGGGAATTGTGGCATTAGCAAATCCCTCGAATCCATTGATTTTGTATTGGGCAATTATCATTTTGTTTTTGCAGCGTTCTTTGGAGCGTCCGAGTCTCAATGAAATTACCGAACCGGATGATACGAGAGCTATTTTAGGCTTAGTGGCGCTATTTTTAATGGTGGCAACATTGATTCCTTTCACGCCAGCGTTAGCGGTGCGTTTGGGTATTGGTAGTTAAGAGGTGCGGGGATTGTAGAGACGCGCTTTTGAAGCGTCTGAGAAGCCAATCTGTAGGGGCGGGTTTTACCCATAACGTTTCGGCACAAACCCCTAACTTAACTAAACCCGCCCCGACCAAGTTTTGAGGTTTCCTGTAACGGAGGGTGTTTTATGAGTTCAGTCATCACTACCCCACTAACTGAGTTTCTGTCTCAACCCAATATTGAGTCTTCTCCAGCATGGGAGTTTATTAATGGGTGTGCTATCCAAAAGCCAATGCCAACTCTGTTTCATTCGTTCCGCTTCTAAATAAGTCCCGTCTCCTCCTACTGTAATCATAAAGTCAGGAAAAGTCTCAGAATATTCAAATCCTTGTTTCTCAACTTGGCTTTTTACCTGTTGACCCTTGTCTGAGTTTTTTGCATAAATAGAAAATGTATTTAACTCCATGATAACCTTCTTGATTTCCCACCTAACCAAATCCTGATTTTTCACGCCATCTAGAAAAATCTAGATCAGACCTAACCCCCTAGCCCCCTCGTTCCCCCCTTTTAGATCCCCCTCCCGTCGCCCTTATGATCCCCCTTCCGTCCCCCTTCAAAAGGGGGAGAATTCAAAGCCTCTCTCCTCGCAGGAGAGAGGTTTGGAGAGAGGTTTTCCAAATCCCGTGAAAAGTAAGAACCAAATCACCCCTCACCCGTTCCTGAGGAAGGTTCCTGAGGAAGTCGAGGAATCGACTGTCGCCTTGCTAATATACTGCAAAATTCGCTCAAAGTCACGACGAATTTCAGCTAATTGTTTTACGTCTTTGTTATAACCCGCGATCGCGTCTAGTTCCTGCTGCCGTTTGACCCCAATCTGTTGCTCCAGTTTTCGATAGGTTTGTTGTTCTACAGTCCAGAGTTGAGCGTTAATTTGATTCTCTAGATGTTTAGCAATTGCCTGAAATTGACTGGTAATATAACGGATAATATCGTTCATTTGTTTTTCTCTATGCCCTGGGTATTCCCCAGTATCCGGTTCAGGTTTCTCTGAGAAAATGCTCGTTGCCGAACTTAAGAAGTGGGAAATATGGATAATTGGAGTCATCGCTTCTACCGACTGCCAAGGTTTAACTTGAAACTCGGCTAAATTTTGAGGATAGTTTTCTGACATTGCCTTAACGGTATCCCTAAAGCTTTTCAACCAATGCAATTGACGATGGATGCGTTGTGCCTTTTTAGAATTACCTGAATTGTCATTATCCTGTTTAGCCTGTTCCCACGATTCCAGTAAAATTTGCACCAAATTTCCTTTTAGGATTGTCGAGATAGTTTGGTGTAGGGATATCATCGTCTGGTTTAGGGTATTGGTTATTTTTTCGCAAGCTTGTTCATAATGGTTTTGGATATTCAGTTCAGTCCGCTGAGTCAATTGTTCAAAGTTCAGTTGACTACCCAAGGCTACTTGCAGGATATCGCCTTCTTGAGTAATCGTAGCAGATAGGCGCAGAATTATCCCCTGAATTTTAGTTCGCAGGCGATCGCCTTCTTGGTGTAGACTGCGAGTTAGGCGGGTGAGTATCTCTAAAAATACAGCATCTTGTGCGGTGGTACGACTGATATGCAACTGCGCGTCATCTACACAGCTTAAAGCAATGCGAATCGGGGTATCAAAGCGAGTCAAATACCCTCGCTGTTCGACCAAGGTATCCAATGTCTGAATGAATGTGGAAAAACGACTCACGTCTCTGAGAAATTTATCCCCAGAATCGATTCCTTCACAGTAGTCTTTGGCATCGATAAAACATAGGGGAAACTCATCCAGATTATAGGGATGTAAAGCCTCACCTAAACTGCGGCGGTAGTTTGCCATTTTTTCACTGTCATCACCCGCTTCCTCGGACATTTTATTAATCACCAGCATCATTTTCCAGCGATAGCCCTTATGGTAGGCTAACTGCTTAAAATTTTCCACCGTTATCGCGTCAAACAGCATCGAGGTGAGACAGAAAATCAACAAATCCGCCTTCGCGATCGCGCTATAGGTTATTTCATCATGATCCTGCCGTTCTGTAAAGAGTCCAGGGGTATCAATGACCTCAATTCCTTGCCAATTATAACGGGTGATCTGATCCGTTGTCATATCGGAATGAATGGCAATATCTCGTCGCCCTGTCAACGCAGAAATCAGGGTAGATTTTCCTGCGCCATATTGTCCAACTACGACAACACTCAGCATTCCTTGATGGCGATAGGTATTAAGTTCCTGTCGTAGTTTTTGACGAATTTCAGTTAGAGGCGTTCGATTTATTTTCGCCAGGTATTTGTCAAATTTGATACAAGCTGTCGTTAACTTAGACGCGACAACCGCTGATTTAAATTGATTCGTCATTTGTCCTTTGTCTTATGTCATTTGTCATTCGTCTTATGTCATTTGTTATTTGTCTTATGTCATTCGTCATTCGTCTTATGTTGACTTCCCCATCTCCCCCATCTCCCCCATCTCCCTCATCTCCCTCATCTCCCTCCTCTACTGAAGCCGATGCATCGACACATCTTCTTGCAAAATCCGATTAATCTCCTGGCTGTCTAGATGAGAACGGACTTGAAATTTGGTTTGAATATCAATCTGCTTGCCAAACTCCCGTTTCACTTGGGTAACTGTTTTGTCAATTCCGGCTTCAGTCAAGGGTTCATAGTTTCCTTGACACCAATCGACAATCCGCTTACTATACGCCCTATTAAGCCGATTAATTGTATTACTGAGTTGTTGCTGAGGCTGATTAACACCTCGGCTTCGCTCGGTGTTAACCCTGAGCGAAGTCGAAGGGTTAAACTGTTTGGAAATTAGATCAAACTCTTGAATCAGTCCTTCAATATATCGCATAATACTCCCGGCTGCATAGTGGTAATAATCGCGAAAATTATTAGCCGCTTGTTCCTCAATTTTTCGTTGACTGGCTCGGATTTGTGGCGTTAACAACTTAGACAACCGTTGAACGGCAAAATGGCGTTTTTGTTCGCGGGTTGTAAAAATACCTAAAATGCTATTCAGCACCACTGCCCCCATCATCACCGTCTTGTTCACCGAGGGACTAAAATGAGTGACTAGGGTTTGGGAGAGTCTCAATAAACTCCCGCCAATTTCTGCCGCATTATCACTATATAACGCAGCCGGAGTCGGAAAAAATTGAAAATCATCCCTCCCCAACTGAGCGATTAATTGTAAATCTGTTCCCAGTTCAGACAAGGCAATTTCGACATCTCGATTAAAGTTTTGCACCGTTGTTTGATAGGCATGTTGCAGGCGATCATCAATTTGCAACGCTTGCAGTTTATAGTCCCAATTTTGTCTTAAACTTTCCTGACTGAAGTTCCAATTGGATTCAGCAAAATCGGGTAAACTATTGAAAATATCTTGAAAAATGCTGCCAATTTGATACTGGAGGAATTCCAGATGATCCTTACCCGCTGTTTTGATTTGCGCCTGCAAGGTTTCCCGTTGACGGGTGAGAGTCGCACTCAATTGTTGATAGCTTTGACGTTTCTGAATCATCCAGTGGTAGGGGCGTTCAACCGTACCTACAGTCGAACCCAGAAGCGTTTGCGATCGCCGAATCGCACCATGCTTAACTAGGGATTCGCGGATGGAGTCTAAAAAGTCCTGAATGCGGCTAGCTTTGAGTAGTTTCTCTTGATTAGCTTGGTGTTCGGGTTCGCTTGCCATTTGCGCCGCCAGCAGCATGACGGGAATAATATCAAAATAGTCGTTGGCATAATGGTTTTGGGCATAACGACGGATGCGATCGATATGTCCAGCAATTCCACTACTTCCTTCTAGGGTAAAGAGTTTATCGGGATTTTTGAGGAAATAGTCTAAGCGACGCGGATCACGCAGATTATATTTCAAGTTGAGTAGAATAATTAAGGGTTTTGCCTTGGCTTTTAACTGCTGCAAGAATTGAAACTCGGTTTCTTGGATGCTGTCATTGGTGACGACATAGCAAATCAGATCCGATTCTTCAATCACACTTTCGACAATTTCCTCTTCACTTTTCCCCCCTGGTGCGCCAATTCCGGGGGTATCGATAATGCGAATATTTTTCCAATCATACACTCGATTAAAGCGAGTCGTGCGCTGTCCTCCACTACCAATGGCTTCCCAGCCTTCCCCAATAATAATCGCATGGAGGGTACTTTTCCCGACTTTGGTTTTTCCCATAACCGCCAGACTAAAATGGTGCAAGGCGCGTTGTTTTGCCCAGAGGGATTCGCGTACAATGTCCAGTTCTTCTCCAATCTCGGCGGCTAGGGTTTGTTGGGTTTGGTTGAATTGATTGATCAGTTCTTGCGTGGTTGGGTTTGTCGGCTGCTGATCAATGGTTTTCTGGAGGTTTTCTAGGGTGAGTTTTAGGGTTTGATTTAAGCCGATTAACGTGGATTCAGTATCCAGAAGTGCGGTTTCAGTGAAGCGATAATCTTCCCTGGCGATAATGCTATTGCGTTGCACCGCTTCTTCGTAGTCGGGTCCGGCTAAAAGGATTTGCCGTTGCAATTGAACAATGCGGCGTCCCAGAGTTTCGGGGGCGAAGGTGGCAAGTTTAGCGATTAAAGTTCGGGATAAGATAGACTCTGCACCCATGAGTAAAATCGCGCTGAGTGAGAGTTTCTCGGTGTGAGACTCCCTATCTTTTTCCCGGTTGGCTTGCAGGGTTTGGGCTTGAGTGATCATCTGTTCCACCTCTGTCGCATCCCAGTGCCAAATTTGCGCCACCTGTGTAATCATTTGCCGTTCTAAGGGGGAAAAGAGTCCATCGACATAAGCGATCGCCAGGAGTTGCTGCATCGCTTCGGGTTGCTGTTCGGGGGGGATTTGCTGGGCGATGTTCTCGACAGGGAGAAGGGTTTTCTCTTGGGCGAGAATTTTCTCCATTTCCTGGATTGTCTGTTCTCCCACCTGAGTTTGATCTGCCAACTCATGCAAGAGTTTCGACTCTTCCCGATGAATTTGGCGATCGGCACAAACGAGATGAGTGAGTAAGAGGAACGGGTAGTCGAGGGGTTCACTAGCCATGGGAGTGGTGTTGGGTAGGGTTACCTGGGGGTAAATGCTGGGGGTTAGGGATACCATGATAAAGGAAAGCAGAATAGGTTCTCCTATACAGTTCCCAGCGAAAGCGATCGCTTTCCCGGATGCTTTGACTACAAACACCCAGGGGGAACATGAGGGAGAGGGTTAAACGTGAAAATGCCTATAATATGTATGTAGGGGCGGGTTTAGGGACAAAATCAGGAAACCCACCTCAAACCAAACAACAAAACCCGCCCTAATCCCAACCTAAATTTGATTCACCTCAAAACTGACACCAACACCTACCCAATTTTCCAGTTACAGGATAGGGAAGGGCGGGTTTCCACCGTAACCCACCAAATTGAGTAAAGGGCGACCCGATCCAATTGAATAGATTGGTGTTTTTGATTAATGCAGGCGGGTCGCCCCTACACGGCTAATGTTGACTGATTTTTGTCGAATCCCAACCTAAATTTGATTCACCTCAAAACTGACAACAATACCCACCCGATTTTTTACCGCGATCGCATCCCAAAGATGTCGGGAAGTTACAGGATGGGGAAGGGCGGGTTTTGTAGAAATGTTATGGGTTTCTGGGTTAATTTTACTCCTAAACCCGCCCCTACATTCGATGTTCTGCCGCGATATCCGATGTCAATACAAGCCCAGAATCTAGGGCTAAAGCCCTTACTACAAGCCGGTGCGATCGCGGTTGGGAATCTGGTGTTTTTTGATCGGGTTTCAGGTCAATATTAAAATATGATATTGGGACATAAAACCCAATGTAGGGGCGGGTTTAGGGACAAAATTAATGGAGTCACCAATCACCTTTCGACAAAACCCGCCCTGCCCCAATTTCGACATTTTTTTGGTGCGATCGCGGTTGAGAATAAGGTGGGTTTGGTTGTCCAGTTTGGGATTAATCGATTGCCGTTCGGTGGGGGAATGGGCGGGTTTTGTTGTTCCGTTATTGGTGAGGAGGGCGGGTTTTGTTGTTCCGTTATCGGTGGATATCTGAATTGATTCCCTAAACCCGCCCCTACGATTGTCCCTAAACCCGCCCCTACAGAGGATACTGGCAGTTGCTATAATACCAAATCCGGGTTAGCTACCCCCGTTATAACCTAGTCCGCGCAGGCGGACGCAAGGCAAGTGTAGCAGTGATTTCAATCGCCCCCTCTTGCTACTTGGTATCAGGTTATCACTCGGCAAAAATATCTAACTGCTGTACCGATGTGTCTGGCGTAATCGTTTCAGTATCTTTGGCTTTCTTGCCAATACCTTTCCGCAATCCCATGGCAATTTTACTGTGCTTTTCAATTTGCCCCATCACCTGCTTTGCCCGTTGAATCACCGCCGGGGGTAAACCCGCCAGACGCCCCGCTTCAATCCCATAAGACTTATCCGCGCCGCCCGGTTGAACTTGGTGTAAAAAGATAATTTCATCCGGCAATTCTTTCACCGTAACCTGATAATTGGCAACATTCTCTAAAATAGACGCCAATTCGTTCAACTCATGGTAATGCGTAGCAAAAATAGTCCGTGCTTGAATTTCCAGAGACAGATATTCTGCCACCGCCCAAGCAATGGATAACCCATCAAACGTGGCGGTTCCTCTGCCAATTTCATCTAATAAAACCAGGGACTTACTTGTGGCATGATTCAAGATATTTGCCGTTTCATTCATCTCCACCATAAACGTGGATTGACCCGTGGCTAAATCATCAACTGCGCCAACTCGAGTAAAAATGCGATCGCAGATTCCCAATGTCGCCGATGTCGCTGGCACAAAACTCCCCGTCTGCGCCATAATTTGGATTAATCCCACTTGGCGTAAGTAGCAACTTTTACCACTGGCATTGGGTCCAGTGAGGATAATTAAATCGGGACGTTGATGATTCTGTGTCTTTGTCTTTTCCGCAGATGATGAGGTTGACTCCTCCCATCCCAAATACGCCGAATTGGGGACAAAGAACCCCACCGGGAGAGACTTTTCTACCACGGGATGGCGTCCATCGATAATCGTAATCTCTCGCCCCTCTACTATTGTGGGACGGCAATAGCCTTGGCGTACAGCCACCTCCGCTAAACCCGACAAAACATCAATCGCCGCCACAGCGCGGGAGAGGTGGCGAATTAACTGGGCATAATTCCCCACTTGGGTGCGTAATCCGACAAAAATCTCATATTCCAAGCGGTTTAAGTCCTCCCGTGCAGTGAGAATCCGGGTTTCGCGTTCTTTTAAGTCGGGAGTAATGTAGCGTTCTTCGTTGGTTAGGGTTTGCTTGCGGATGTACTCGTCGGGAACTTGGTCGGCTTTAGAGCGAGCAATACTGATGTAATAGCCGAAGGTTCTGTTGTATCCTACTTTTAGGTTGCCAATACCCGTGCGATCGCGTTCGCTGACTTCTAAGTTAGCAATCCACTGCTGATCGGCTTCCGCCATGCGACGCATTTCATCCAGTTGGTCATTCACCCCAGGACGAATTAAATTGCCTTCCTTGATCTGCAATGGCGGCGATTCCACTAAATGGGCGCGAATGCTTTGTCCTAACTGTTCTAATTCAGGAGGAAACGTTTGCAATGCTTTCAGATAGGGAGAACCTCCATACGCCGCCAGTTCTGCCAAGTCGGGTAATTTTAACAGCGAATCCGCTAACGCCACCAAATCCCGTGCATTTGCGGTTCCGGAACTAGCCCGTCCGGTTAACCGTTCTAAATCATAAATTCCCCGTAATAACTGGCGCAAATCTTCCCGCAGTCCGGTATTTTCCGTCAACTCCTGAATCGTATCCTGTCGCGCCCGAATTCCTTTCACATCAAGCAAAGGTTGCAATAACCAACGGCGTAATGCCCGTCCGCCCATAGCGGTACTGGTTTGATCCAATGCCCAAAGTAGGGAACCATGAAACGTATTATCCCGCACCGTTGCCGTAATTTCTAAATTACGGCGGCTTTGGTGATCTAAAATCAGATAATCGGCTAAGGTATAGGTGCGTAAATGTTGCAGAGCGACATAATTTTCCTTTTGAGTTTCTTCTAAATATTCCAATAATCCCCCCGCCGCCCTAACTCCCAGGGGCAGATGTTCACAGCCCATCCCTTCTAGCGATCGCACTTTAAATCGTTCCAAGAGTCGTTGTCTAGCTTCGGAGGAACGGAAGGGGGTTTGCGGACGCAGGCTATAACAAAAGGAACTAGGGAACCAATCCGGTAATGACTCTGAACGTTCCCCTGGACGCAACATACTCCCCAAATCCGGGGCGTTGGTAGGAATCAGGACTTCTGAGGGGTGCAAGCGCAACAGTTCCTGTACCAGTAACTCTAAATCCGTCGCTTGGGTGGTGAAAAATTCCCCTGTGGAAATATCCGCATAGGCTAATCCCCAATGATTCCCGGCTATTACCACCGCCGCCAGGAAGTTATTGCGTTTGGCATTTAGCATCCCCGCTTCGGTTAACGTACCGGGAGTAAGAATCCGCGTGATTTCCCGTTTCACCTGACGCCCTTCTTTAGCGGCGATGGAGGCGTCTTCTACCTGATCACAAATAACAATCGCATAACCTTTTTCCACTAACTGAGTCGCGTGGCGTTCAATGGAGTGATTAGGGACACCCGTCATCGGAACTCGTCCCACACCCTTCCCCGCCTCCTTACTGGTGAGAACTAATTCCAATTCTTCAGCCACGCGCCGCGCATCTTGGAAGAAGGTTTCATAGAAATCACCGACTCGGTACAGTAATACCGCATTCGGATATTGATCCTTCAGTTCAGCAAAATGCTGCATCATCGGCGTTAACTGTTGGCGGTCTACCGTCTGATGATTCATATTTTCCGCCGCCACCTGCTTCGCCCTCTCAGTCGCGCGAACGTCGGTAGCACCGTTGGATTCGGGAGTAGATGCGTGGGAATATCCGCTCATGAACCGTCTTTGATCTGCCAGCAACACTCATGACTTTACCGCAATCTGGGCAGGATTGGCATGAAAGGTTTCTGGGGATTACCGGAGAGTGGGCTGTCCGTCGTTCGTAGTCGAGGCTTTAGCCTATAACCAGTTCGGGCGAAGAGAACTAACATCACTCGACCCACTCACCTCAAACCCACACCACCTGGATTTTACCCGTTAACGGTTGGGTGCGGGGCGGGTTTATTGAGTTGAAGGGTTTCTCGCCAAAGATAACGGTAAAACCCGCCCCTACGAGTTAATTGGTTTTGTCGGTATTTGGGTTTAATTGTCCAATCCAGAGGGAATACAAGATAACGGTTGGGTGCGGGGCGGGTTTATTGAATTGAAGGGTGTCTCGCCAAAGATAACGGTAAAACCCGCCCCTACGGGTTAACTCATATTTGGATTAAATTGTCAAATTCAGAGGAAATAAAATCAACAGGCAAATTAGGCGATCGCCTCTTTGCTTTAACGCTCTGAATCTGAAATCCTGAATCAAGAGGTTATAGGCAGACACATTTTCCCATAGTGAGAAGTATACCAGAAAATTGTGCGATCGCCTGAACCCTCTCCGTTCAGGTTATAGGATAAGCTAGACCTTAGAGCCACTCAATCCGTAGAATCTTAGATCATGAACCCTCCCAGCCTACACCAGATTGAAAAAATGGTCAGTTGCTTATCGGATGAAGAGCAACTGTGGTTAATGGAACGAATTATTCACAATTTGAGACTATCTCGCACCCTTAACCATCGTGACAGCCATGAGCAAACCCTTGAACAACAATTGGTAATCATGGCAAATGACCCAGGAATTCAGGGCGAACTAAAGGCAATTGATCAGGAATTTGCCGTAACTGAAATGGATGGCTTGACTGAATTGTGAGCATTCAACGCGGCGAAATTTATTTTGTGAATCTCAACCCAGTTCAAGGGAGAGAACAAGCCGGAAAACGTCCTGTGCTTGTCCTTTCAATTGATGCCATTAATCGTTTACCGCTAGTGGTAACGGTTATTGTCGGAACGAAAGGAGAAAATATCCAGCGCGATTACCCAACGAACGTGCGGGTTTCTACAGCCGACAGTGGTTTGCCCATGGAAACGGTGTTCTTATGTTTCCAAATTCGCTCCCTGGATTCCAAACGCTTTCCTAAACAACCTGCGGGTTTACTGTCTGAAGAAGTTATGGCAAGGGTTGAAGCAACGACTCGCTATTGCTTAGGCTTATAACTACCTTATCTGTGATTGCGCTGTCTACTGTCTTGGTCTGAAAGGCTTCATAGATAGGCTATAGGTAGACACATTCTCCCATAGTGAAAAGCATACCAGAAAATTGTGCGATCGCACTTCACCATCATCGGGGTAGGATTAGTATTAAACAGTTGTGGCAATTTTTTAACCTGTGATTCTTGCTATACCTGGGTTTTAAGATTCTCACCTGTCAGCACTCAAATAGGATAGCTATATCTTTGAAGGATAGAAAGGAAATGGATAAAACGGCTGTCATGGTGCTAACGATTAGTACGTGGATATTAGGATGGGAGGTGGCTCAAGCAGCTAACCCTAGCTTGGGGAGTTCTTTTCAAGAGTGGTGTCTGAACAAAACCCGTTTGTCAGCTGAGGCAAGGAAAACAGTAGAAGTGTTGTTAGAAATAGCCGACACGAGTGACTGTCAACAAGCTAATGAAAACCTATCAAGTCGCACTGAGCTTGACCTCAAAGTTAATCAAATAACAGATATCAGTCCTCTATCTGGACTTACCAATCTAACTTTGCTTTACCTCAGCGACAACAAAATAATAGATATCAGTCCTTTATCTGGACTTACCAACCTGACTGGGCTTGACCTCAGCAGTAACCAAATAAAAGATATCAGTCCTCTATCTGGACTTATCAACCTGACTGGGTTTGACCTCGGCAATAACCAAATAAAAGATATCAGTCCTCTATCTGGACTTACCAATCTGACTTGGTTTTCCCTCGACAACAACCAAATAACAGAAGTCAGTCTATCTGGACTTACCAATCTGACAGAGCTTTATCTCAGAAATAACCAAATAACAGATGTCAGTTCTCTATCTGAACTTACCAATCTAACTAGGCTTGTTCTCAACAACAACCAAATAACAGATGTCAGTCCTCTATCTGGACTTACCAATCTGACTGTGCTTAACCTCAGCAATAACCAAATAACAGATGTCAGTCTATCTGGACTTACCAATCTGACTGTGCTTAACCTCAGAAATAACCAGATAACAGATGTCAGTCCTCTATCTGGACTTACCAACCTGACTGGGCTTAACCTCATCTCTAACCAAATAACAGATGTCAGTATTCTATCTGGACTTACCAATCTGACTGTGCTTATCCTCAGCAACAATCAAATAAAAGATGTCAGTCCTCTATCTGGACTTACCAATCTGAGGAGGCTTTACCTCGGAGACAATCCCATACCACAGCAAACTTGTCCAGTCAGTCCCCCAGATGTTTGCGAGTTCTGACCGATAACATTCTGACCGATAACACGAACAGGTGACGCACCAAACATTAATTGAAGTTAAATAGGTAAACCCAAAATGACCGCTTATACGATAGACTTTAACCCAATCATTCAGCTTACCGACGACCAATTTTATCAGTTGTGTCGGGCGAATCCAGATCTTAAATTTGAACGCAATGCCCAAGGAGAATTAATTATTATGCCCCCAACTGGCGGAGAAACCGGAAATCAAAATTTTGAGTTTGGTGCTGATTTAGCGATATGGAATCGCCAAACTCTATTAGGGGTTGGCTTTGACTCCTCCACCTGTTTTAAACTCCCCAATGGTGCTAATCGTTCTCCAGATTTGGCTTGGGTGATACAAGAACGCTGGGAAGCTCTATCTCCCGAACAACGCACCAAGTTTCCACCCATTTGTCCTGATTTCGTTGTCGAATTGATGTCTCCTTCGGATACCTTAAAAGCCACCCAGGATAAAATGAAAGAATATATCGAGAATGGCGCTCGTTTGGGTTGGTTAATTGCACCGGGAATGAGACGAGTAGAAATTTATCGTCCTCAGCAAGCTATTCAGATTTTAGAGGCTCCGGTTACTCTCTCAGGAGAATCGGTTTTACCCGGATTCATTCTGAATTTAAGCTCTATTTGGTGAAGGTAAATTCAGGAGATCGCACCGTTCGTAGTCAGGGAACCTTAACCCTAAACAAATTACATCGAAGAGAACTAACGCAACTCGACCAACTCACCTAAAACCCACACCAACTGAATTATACAAATTAGCGGTTGGGGTCAGGGCAGGTTTTTTCGCTTACCTTGACGTTGAGCGAGGAAAGAGGCGTTCTAAGCTGTCTTGCAATTGAGAGTGGGGATAAATATTGGGTTTTTTACTCCAAATGTAGTCTAAAGTTTGTTTATAACTCCACTGGGAATTTTTGGAGAAACAATAGGCAACACCTACGGAACCACTGCGACCAATTCCAGCGCGACAATTGAGTAATATCTTCTTTTTGCCTTGCTGCACTTGTTCATCAATCCATTGAACAGCGGCTAACAACAATTCATCGGCAATCGGATTCGATGCGCCATCTAAAGTCCCCATTTTTCTATAAGCAATAGGAGAGGATTCGGGAAACATTAAGGTCAATTCCTCGCCCAAATTCAGCACAGCATCGATACCTAAAGATGCTGCTTGGGACGCGGCGATAAAATTACCGACATAGACATTCGGGAAAACTTCAACAAAATTGGGTCCTTGTGTCCATTGTCTATCTGGAGACGGTAGTTCTACTTTAAGGTAACCATTTTCCTGAAATTGTCCTGCCCATTGCCATATATTTTCATCATTTTTCAGGCGGAATCGATAGGTGAATTGAAAATCTCCTGGAGCAGTTGGCATAAATGACCCTTGAAAGACAGAGATTTGCTGGGATTCTTCGGGAGTATGGGTTAAATTGATACCATGCCAATTCCCTTCACTATTGAATTTGGTTAAAGCATTTGTCCAGATTTGTACAATTATGTCTTGAGGCGGATGGGAACTCAATAGTTTAACTGTTGCCCCAAAATTCTCCAACATATAAAGCGTGATGTGGGAATGTAAGGAAGGATAAATGTCTTGAATTTGCACCAGGGAAAGATTGGAATTATGCACCATAGTTTTAATTGATAAATTGCTCTGGCGAGGAGGAAGTCGCAGCTACACCAACCAAGCCCGCCTACGCGGACTGGATTACAAAGGGGTAGTTAAGCTAGATTTGGTTTGGTCTTAAGGTAAGCTTAAGCTGTCATGCATTTAAATTGGGTATTAGCAGCGAGCAAGATGCTCGCACTACCAGGATTTTGTACTTTATTACAGCGCAAAGAGCTGTAACCCATAAACAAAACCCTGATGGTAGGGGCGGGTTTAGGGACTTAATTCAAATATGCACCAATAAATGTTCAACAAAACCCGCCCTCCCTCACCAATAAGTGAACTTTAAGGGTTCAGGATGACCGTTAAATCGAGGACAAAGCCAGGTAACACATCTTCACCTGACAGTGTAGGTGGTTCGTCAATCGAGAAATTGATTTGTTCTACATCAACAGTCGGTCGGTAAATTTCAACTAGAGGAGTTTGGGGGTCAATCAGCCAACCTAAGCGAGCGCCATTATCTCGGTACTCTAACATTTTGGCACGTAAGTCTTTAAGCGAATCACTTTCAGAACGAAGTTCAATCACAAAGTCTGGACATAAGGGAGGAAAACGTCGCCGTTGTTCAGGAGATAAGGCTTCCCATCGTTGAAGAATTACCCAGGATACATCGGGACAACGTTTGGCATTATTGGGTAATCGAAACTCAGTGGATGAGTCAAACACTTTTCCCAGTCTGGTTTGACGATTCCATAGCGTCAAATTTGTGGTTAAATCGGCATTCCTAATACCACTTTCTCCACCTGTTGGGGGCATAATGATTAGTTCTCCATCAGCGGTTAGTTCTAAGCACCATTGTTCATTCGCGACACAAAGTTGGTAAAATTGCTCGTCGGTTAGACCGACAGTGGGGGGTACGTTCAGAGTTAGAGTGTCCATCGCTGTGTAAACGAGCTGAATTAATTTTATTATCGGTGATTTTTTGGGCAAAACACCATACTCGACTGGATGATTATCGCGTTTCTTAAATGGATGAGATATAAGCTGTTCGGCATTTAAACCTTAATATCAATAATGGCGAAAGCCTTGTAGTGCGAGCATCTTGCTCGCTACTAATACCCAATTTAAATGCATGACAGCTTAGCACTACGCACACACGCTAGGACAAAAGAATAAAGAAATCGCTTTGACCCTGAATTTCGACAGGCTCAATTGCCGCGCTCACCGTCGAAGCCTCACGCCGAAGTCCGAGGTGTTGCCTATTGAAAGAAAGCCTAGCGCATAGCGCTATACAGGCGGTAAGGACGCCCATTGGCAAAGGGCGCACGTCTGTGCGCCCCTACGGTTTTTCCCCAAAGACAAGATCAAAATTGTTTTATACTTTATTCGTTAATGTGCCAATTTCCTGGAAGATTGGCATCAATAAATCAACATCCAGTAAAAATACAGTAATCGATTCTTTATCTTGGGGAATAACCGCTACATGACTGGCAACTTCTAGGGTATCGGCTCGTCGATAGGATTCGGGTAGTAAACGAATGGCTGATAAAGGTATTTCCATTAAAATTGGTGTGTCCGTTACCGGAATTCCATATAAGTCCCCTGTCGTGTTTCTAACGACAATTAAATACCCACCAGTGCTGGATTCCTGAATCGGGCTTTGCTTGAAAAATCGCCAATACAAGTCTACAACAGTCACTTCGCGATCGCCTAAATGAGCAACGCCGACATGATTCAGCCCACTACTGTAGATTGGCGTGTGATCCACGACTTTATAAACTGACTCAATGCGTAAGGCTAGATGCAGATTTCCCATGCTGAAGACAATAAATTTTAAAGATGGAATAACCTGTCTAGATTGGGATAAATCAGTATCGTTGGGTTGAAATTGAGTAACTAATGTTGCCATTTGTCATTTGTCCTTTGTCAAAACACTGATTTCACAGATTTATTGGAGAGAGTGGGGTGGGAAAGTGAGAAGTTAGTTACACTGATTACACCGAGAAATTGGCTTCCTCATCTCCCCTATCTACCCCTGCTCCCCTTGCTCCCCCTGCTTCTGATAACTGCTCACTGATAACTGATAACTCTCACCTGATCAAGAGGGTTGTAATTGCGGCTGTTTTGACTTATCTTGGGTCAAGATTTGTTCGATCGCACCTAAAAATTCTTGTTCCAAGTAAGGTTTGGTAAAGTAGGCATTTGCGCCTAAATGCCGTGCTAACCAGCGATGTTTATCGTTACTGCGGGAGGTTAACATCACCACGGGAACCTTTGAGATTTGGGGATCTTGGCGACGTTGACCGAGAAATTCAAACCCGTTCATGTTGGGCATTTCAATGTCACAAACGACTAAATCAATCGCTGAAGTTTGCCGCAATTGTTCCAGCGCTTCTCGTCCATCTCTGGCTTGCAATACCCGACATCCGGATCGTTCTAAAGTGAGGGCGAGGGTTCGCCGTAATGCTACGGCGTCATCTACGACTAATACAGTGGGGGCTTTCGCGGTTTGCGCTTTATCATTTGTGTGAGCAGTACAAGACTCGCTCATGCTCACAAGAGTGCGGTTACTGGATGTAATTGAGATCGACTGACTACTTTGACCCAAAAGCTGATCCATTAACACAGCGCCGTCAATCACGGGGATTAAACTGCCGTCCCCTAAAATAGTACAACCGTAAGTAAAACTAGGGGGCGCGATCGCACTACCAAAGGGTTTAATCACTAACTCCTGTTCTGTGACTAGGCGATCAATTTCTAGGGCGAGAACATATTGATCTTGACGCAAAACCAGCATCGGTAACGCCCAATTGGTTGGTGAGGGAACGGAAACCAACGCCTGACTGGGACAGGTTTCGGGTAAGGGACAAGCATAGTCCAATAAATCCGTTAACCGATAGGTGGGGACAATTTGACCGCGCCAGCGTAAAAATCGCTGTTCTCCGGTGGTTTTGACTTGATTGCCTTTGGGAATGACAATTTCTTCTACGCTGTCTGAGGGTAACGCCAACGCCGTGGAACCAACGAAACAGACGAGTAATTTACCAATGGTGAGGGTCAAAGGTAGACGTAAGGTAAACGTTGTCCCCACTCCAGGCGATGAATTAACCGAAATCGTCCCTTTTAAGGAACGCATCTGCGATCGCACCACATCCAATCCTACCCCTCGCCCCGACAGTTCACTCACTTGTTCCGCCGTGGAAAATCCAGGTTCAAACAGGAATTCAAATAATCGATTCGGCGTCAGTGTCGTCAGTTGTTCCGGTGACACAAATCCCATGTCAACCGCCTGTTGACCAATCCGTTTAGTATTCAATCCTTGACCATCATCTTTGACCTCTATAACGGTTTGACTGCCTTGGTGATAGGCGCGAATCTCAATTTGTCCAACTTCCGATTTCCCCTGCTGACGCCTCACCTCTGGTGATTCAATTCCATGATCAAAAGCATTGCGAAGTAAATGCATTAGCGGATCATAGAGTTTTTCTAACGCCGCTTTATCTACCAGAACATTCGTCCCATTCAGTTTCAAATTAACCGATTTTTCATACCGAGTAGACAAATCTCGGATCACACGCGGATAACGGTTGAGAACCTCACCCAAGGGCAACATCCGCGCCCACATCAACTCATCCCGTAAACTGGTCAGCATTTGCCGTTGCTGTTCCAATGTTTGATCCGATTGCTTGGCAAATAGGGCAACATCATCCACCGATTCTTCCACCTGCACCATATCTTCAATCAGTTGTTGCAGTCGGGAGTTGAGGATACTATAGTTATCCAATTCCAGGGAATCAAACTCTTCGGTGCGGCTGACAAATTCCGTCAGTTGATTCAGCAGGGCGATATTGATCTGGGGATTATAGCGTTCCGGTGAAATCAGCATCTTGTCTGAGAGTTCCCGCAAATTACCCACCATGCTTTGCACTCGGCTAAATCGCTCTAATAACTCTCGCACAGATCGTTGTAGTTGCTGGTGTTGCAGGGATAACCCATTCCGGTTAATTGCTAACTCACCCACCAGGTTATTCATGCGTTCTAGTCGTTCCGAGTCAACCCGCACTGATAGGTGAGGCGTCGCTGGTTCCTGTTTAGATTTAGAACGTTTCGGTGATACTGATTGATGTTCTTGGTTCTCGGATGTGGGTTGGGCAGAGGGATGAGTGGCAGAGAGTTCACTCGAACCCCGTTTTGAGGGAACCAGACTATTAGAGGTAACGGCGGGAGTTGCGTCATCACTCGCCACAGGTGCAGGCAGATCCTCAACTTCTGGCAATTCCTCATACACTTGCCCGATGGATGCGATCGCGTCTTCTATGGTTTCTGGTGCAGGTATACTTAGACTTGATGCCGACGCTGCTGTTAATTCCTCTTCCGGTTCTGTTTCTGTTTCTGTTTCTGCTTCTGCTTCCTGGCTGGTGTCGGCTTCTACTTCCCCAAAAACATCCTCCAACGAGGGAACCCCCTCTTCTAAATCGGCTAAAAGCGGTTCAGCATCAGTATCCAAAGACGAAGGAGACAGCGACTCCTCGGATGCTGGAAAACCTAACCCCCCAGCCCCCTTCCCTGCAAGGGAAGGGGGAGAAGAGGGAGAAGAGGGAGAAGAGGGAGAAGAGATAGTCTGACTCCCCTCTCCTTTGAGGGGAGGGGTCTCAATACTGCTTGGATAAGCTATAAATTTAAATTCTTCTCCCCCGGCTTCCCCGGCTCCCCCGGCTTCCCCAGCTTCCCCAGCTTCCCCGGCTCCCCCGGCTTCCCCAGCTTCCCCAGCTTCCCCAGCTTCCCCAGCTTCCCCAGCTTCCCCAGCTTCCCCGGCTTCCCCAGCTTCCCCAGCTTCCCCGGCTTCTCTATCAGGGGTCTCATCAGCCACACCCGCTAACGCCATTAACTCAGGCGATGGTGTACCACCTTGGCTGCGATCGCCATTTAACACTGCCAGTCTGCCTGCATCAAAATCAGCCAGGGCAACTTGAGTAATCTCTAACGCCTTGTCTGGGTGGGCATTTAGCGCCGTAATTGCCATCTGTGCGATCGCGCCAAATCCAGGTAGATTTAAAAGTTCGGCAAACCCCGAAAATACATCCGCTTGCGCCCGTAGTTCTCCGGCTACCGGATGATGCTCTGGATCTGCCACAACTTGAGACAGTAATTCCAAACCTTGTTCTACATCCACTTCAAAGATGGATAATGCCATATCTACCCCTAATTCTGATGAACTGGGGATAAAATTATCTGCCTGAGTTAACGCATCACCTAACCTAGCTTCAATCTGTTCAAAAATCGGTTCAGCAATCGCTAAGGCTTGCTCTTGATCAAACTGATTTGTGGCAATTTGCTCCATCAATGGCAGACGCAAACAGTCATAAGCTTGCAGCAATTGACTCTCTAAGTCTGTATCAATTTCAACAGTTTTGTTGTAGAGTGCCTTGAAAATATTTTCTAGGCGATGAGCAATAGTCTTAATTGCCTCCAATTCTACACTCGCCGCACCTCCTTTTAATGAATGAGCGGCTCGCATAATGCCATGGACATTTGCCGTGCTCCGATCCTGACGCACGTTAAGCAAACCCGCTTCAATATTTTGTAGAAGTTCCGGTGCTTCTTCAATAAAGAATTGATAGGCTTGATCGCGAATATCGGGGTTGAGTGCCATTTGTTATTCGTCCTTTGTCATTGGTTTTTTGTCATTTGTCATTTGTCATTTGTCTACTGTAGGGTGGGTACTGCCCACCAGCCTTAAGTTGAATAAAGGGCGATCCGATCCTCTGTAGGGGCGGGTTTTACTACTATCTTTTCGATTGCACCTTGATGTGACTAAACCCGCCCTGTTTCTGGAGTTGTTGATTTATACAAGCCGATCGCCCCTACTCTCTGAAACCAAGGCGGTTAATCAAATGAATCAACAAATGACCAATGACTACTTCAACTTAAACTGACCCACGTCAGATTGTAGGGCTTGAGCCACTTTCCGCAGTTGTTCAAAGGAAGCCGAAACAAAACCGGCTTCTTCTGAGGTTCGGGCAGCAATTTGCGCCACATCCGTCATCGTTTGGGTCACATCTTCAGAGGCTTTAGATTGGACAACCGTGGCTTCGGCAATCGCTTCAACCAATTGGTTAATCTGGTTAGAAGCTGTGGCAATTTTGTTCAGAGAAGCACGAGTTTCATCCACTAATTTTGTCCCCGTAACCACCTGTTCTGTACCAGCTTCCATCGCCGCCACCACTTCATTCGTTTCCCCTTGAATCGCCGCCACCAGTTTTTCAATTTCCGCTGTCGCTTCTGCTGATTGCCGCGCTAAGGCACGTACTTCGTCCGCAACCACCGCAAATCCTCGTCCTTCTTCGCCAGCGCGAGCTGCCTCAATGGAGGCGTTTAGCGCTAGTAGGTTGGTTTGGGCGGCAAAGGTGCTAATCAGGTTAACAACCGTGGAAATCTTTTGTGACGATTCACCCAAGTGTTTGACTTTTTTCGCCGTTTCTGCTACAGTTTCACGAATCGCTAGAATCCCTTCAACCGTCCGGTTCATGTTGTCGTCACCTTCTGCCACAGTCTGAGACGCTTCACGCACAGCTATTTCTGCGTGTTCCGCATGGGAGGCAACCAAGCGTACTGTTTCTGCCATGTCTTGGGCGCGGTTGAGGGCGTTGGAAATTTGCTCGGCTTGGCGCAAGGCTTCCTCGGATAGGGATTGAACAGCGACTTCGTTGCTACTTGTGGTTGTCGCCACCTGAGTGGCGGCGTCTTGCACCTGTTCCACAATCTTGCGTAAGTTTCCAACTGTGGCGTTGTACGAGTCAGCAATTGTACCGATTTCATCAGCGGTTACTCGCGCCCGAATGGTTAGGTCTCCTTTACTAATTGGGTCTACTTCCTTCAGGAGTTCTAAAGCGCGTTGTTGTAAGCCTTCTTTCAACTCCCGTTGTTCTTTCGCCAGTTTGTCTGTGCTTTCTAGCAACATAACTCGGTCGATTACCAGTCCAATCTGACCCCCTAACTGTTTGAAGAAGTTGACTTCTGCCGTTTGCCATTCACGGGGAACCGAACATTGGTGCGCCATGATCAAAGCGAATGGTTGACCTTCATGGAGAATTGGCACTTCTAAGTTCGCTTTAACACCCAGACGTGCCATTAATTTTTGTTCTTCTTGTGGCAGATCCGCTTCAAAAACATGATTAGTGGCAACAACACGACCATCTTTATAGGTTTCGCGCCGTTCCTTAGATAGGGTAAGTTCTTCCATCTTGTCATTCAGGCTACGGGGCCAACCCATTGCCACAGATTCAGCCGCCACATAGCTGCTGCCATCAGGATTAAACTGGAAAATCATCACCCGTTCAGCGTTGAGGATTTTACGAGTTTCCTCAACGGCTTTCTGGAATAGATCCCGGATTTCCTGGGATTTCAAGGTGCGAGCACCGGTAATATCTGCCAGTAAGCGGGCTTGTTCGGCGGCGAGTTCTTGTTCTTGGATAAATACCTCTAACTGACCCGCCATATCGTTGATGTTTGCACCAAGAGTGGCGAGTTCGTCATCTCCTTTCACCTGTAAGCGAGCATCCAAGTCACCTTGACCAATTTTTGACACCGCACTGGCTGCATCCACAATCGGTCGGGTAGCGTTCCCAGCCACGAACGTCGCGACTGCACCCACCATTAAGGCGGCACCCCCTGTCCCTAATCCCAGAGTCCAGAGCATATTCCGTTGCGGTGCAAACGCCACCTCAGTGGGACGGACAATAATCAACGCCCAGTTGAGGTTATACAGTTCAGCTAGCTCTTCTGTCGGGGAGTAAGTAATAACGTCTTCCCGTCCAGTTCGGGTTTCAACAATGGTCAAGATTTCTTCCTGGTTTTGTTGAACTTGACTATACGTCTTGGGAAACTTTTCCTCAAATGTTTGACCCACATCATTAGGATCGTCTGCAGCCACCACCTTACCTGACGAATCAATCAGGTGAAATTCTTGTTGTCGGTCTTTGGTTACACCGAAAATTACATTCACTCGTTCCATCGGCTCACGGGTGCGGACAATGCCAATGGTTTTACCTGTGACTGAATCCTTAATCGGTGCGGTTATATACACAGCGTACCTGTTAGTCGTTTCAGAGAGCCGTGGTTCCGTGATGTAGATCTGATCCGTTCTCAATACTTCTTGAAAATAGTCTCGGTCAGAGTGATTTTCGAGAATTTCTCCAGAGTCTGATTGGGCAAGAACGTTACCCTGGAGGTCAAACACACCAATACTGTCGTAACTGTCGTACAGTTTCTCATAGGAATTGAGCAGACGTTCCTTTTCTTCCTTGGGTGTAATCTTGGCAATTTCAGCATTACTAAACACCGGAAGTTCTGCCATGGCTTGAATGTCACTGTAACGTTCTGCCATGAACGCCTCTAACTTGTCTTCCAAGTCAATCGTGTTTGTTTGTTCGTTACTCACCACTTGGTCATACATCCCGCCACTGGCTGTGAAGTAGGCAGTCGCCCCCACCGCTAACACGGGTAATGTTCCAATCGCTAGCGCTAAACCAATCGCTTTACTTCGCAGACTAGACAGCAACCCGCGACGGTTGGAACGCTGTTCTGGCGTTTTTCCCATCGCCTCAAGTGCGGGCAATTTAGGTAGAGATTGATCAGCAGTCCCAGACGTTCGATAGGGCATCGATGGGGGATAGTCACTGGAATAGGGTTGGGTCTCAGGGGGTAGATTCTGCGAGTAAGAACCGCGACCATTGGTATCAGGTTTGGGAGAAAGTCTAGTCATGAATCGAACCTTTTTAATACAAAATACGGAGGAGTTTGCCAATTGCTCAAAACTGGACTTACTCGAGTCCATGTCCTACGGTTTGCCACCTTGCCTGTTTCCATTGGTAGGTGTTATACGATGCTGGGATATGGAATCTTATAAGCCTTTTTTGGGAAATCTAACTGCAACTAATTACTAGGCAGTTCTATTCATTGATCGGTTTTGTAAGTTCAGTAAACGGAAACAACAATGAATTAATCATGGAAAGGTAGAACACCCTGATTCGCACTTGATGAGTTAGATCGAAAACCTTGAAAACAAAACACTTGATCAGGGCGGGTTTAGTTGCATCGGGGTGAAAAAGCTAAGGGAATAGTGAAACCCGCCCCTACAGACTAAAATGGTACATCTCTACAAAATGGGATAAGCGAAGATTCATTGACATTACCTATTGCCTGATACCTGTTTCCTTACCCCTTAAACAGATTGCTTTGGCATCGATGCAATAATCGCATTTCCATCAATAATCACGAGCATTTCACCATTATTTTTCAACCAGTACCCGCGCAAGAATGGCACCAGTTCCGGGGTAACACTAGCGGAGGGAGGAGATTGAATCCAATCAACATGACACCATTCAATATCTTCAACTCGGTTCACCACGAGTCCTAGCATTTCGCTGTTGGCTTGGGTTGAAGTTGACGATTTGGTTTTGGCTTGCAGCACAATCGCCGTATAAGCTGAACCACTAGCGGCTTGTTGATACCACGGCGTAAGTCCGACTAAATGACCTAAATCAACCATCCATAAGACTTCACCCCGCCAATTGTAAGCCCCCATTACCCAAGCTGGCATTTGAAAAATTGGGACAATTTGACCTCTAGGAATCGTCAATACTTCAGTGAGTTGATGAATGGGTAATAAAGCCGTGGTATCCGGTAACAAATGAAAGCGTAAAAACTGTTCATTTGCCTGGGTAGCCAGACTCGATAATTGTTCTGAGATTGGGATAGTTGGTAATGAACTATTTGAGCTGAGTAAGACGTTGGACATTGACATTCTCTACAACTTAGGCAGTGTGAGTATCTTGTTGACCTATTTTGCCAAAGGAGAAAGATACTTGTACGACCTTGGCTAAACTTAGATGAGATCCTTCTACTTTCTCTCGTTGATTAGCTTCTGATTAGCTGTTTCACTGTGCGTAAAAGTTCGGCTTGATCAATCGGTTTACCAATGTAGGCATCAGCACCTTGCTTCATTCCCCAAAATTTATCCATTTCGCCATGTTTGGTCGAGCAAATAACCACAGGGATGCTTTTGGTATTAGCGGCATCTTTAATGTCTCGGCAAACCTCAAATCCACTCCGACCCGGTAACACAACATCCAGAACAATTACATCTGGTTTTTGGCTGCTCAATTTCATCAACGCATCTTCACCACTATCAGCAGTGAGAACTTTGATTCCTTCTTGCTGTAAGCATTGAGTAATGATTTGTAAATCTGTCAAGCAATCTTCAACAACTAAAGCAGTCCCCATAGTCTTAACCTCATGAAAAAATAAATGGAAGGGTTAGTCTAGATTATTTACGGATCAAGGCTTGTCTTGGCAACTCAATCCAGTGATAACTAATCTAGACTGAATGGACATTACGCCTATCGCAGCGTTAATTGTTTAACGGTACGGAGCAATTCCTCTTGATCAACGGGTTTCGCCAGATAGGCATCAGCTCCTTGTTTCATGCCCCAGAATTTATCCATCTCACCGCTTTTAGTTGAGCAGATTACAATGGGAATCTTGCTGGTATTCGCGGCAGCTTTGAGATCACGACAAACTTCAAACCCACTGCATCCTGGAAGGACAACATCCAGGACAATTACATCTGGTTTGTGGGTATTCAATTTTTCTAGGGCGGCTTCACCACTGTCAGCCGTCAATACATTAATACCTCCTTGCTGGAGACAATTAATGATAATTTGCATATCGGTGGCAGAATCTTCGACAACTAGAACAGTTCCCATGATATTTACCTCGCGTAGAATAAGAATGGATGGTTTTGATTGAATTTTCGTTGTTAGTCAGTGATTTTCACCTAAAACCACTGACTAATGACCAACAACACCCTGCTTAAGATGCTGGCTAATCACATTAAGTACAGTCCCTGCATCAATGGGTTTATTCAAGAAATCTGATGCGCCCACTAATTTTGCTCGAACGCGATCGACAATGCCATCTTTTCCAGTCAAAATCACAATCGGCGTTGTTTGGAATGCTTGCAATTTGCGTAATTTGGCGCAAATCTCATAGCCATTGGTATTCGGCATCACTAAATCGAGAAAGATTACATCAGGTTTACGAGCAATCAAAAGCGCGATCGCACGCAAGCCATCGTCGATAACCAGCGATCGATAACCACTGGCGGTGAGTAGTTTTTCCATGGTGTGGCAAACCAAGGGACTATCATCCACACAAGCAATCAGTGGCTGGGTGGATTGTGTGGTAGTGGATGGATTTTCTGGACTCTCTTGCTTGACGGGACTCGGTAAATCAGGGATAGAAATCAACTCCACTAATCCCCAGCGAATATAAGGCAACAGAGAACGAGTCACTTGCAAGACATCCCGCTTCATCTGCACTGCCACATCCCGCAACGTATGTTTCCCGTCTAAAAGTTTACTCAGGAGTTGGTAAACTGCCTCTGACGTCCGGGCTTCCAAGGCTTTGGGTTGTCTAATCACCGGAGCCAGGTTGGGAGAATAGTCCGCCACTACATCATGATGCCAAGCCTGCCATCGCTGATTTGCCTGTGCGATCGCGTTTTCTACATCAATGACCGGAAGTTGGGTGGATAACGTGTTATCTTGTTTGATTTGGTAGGTGGTTTGCTTGGCATGGGCGATATCAAACAAAACTTCCGTAATCACTGATTGAATCAGGTTCTTCGTCTGTTCAGGCGTGATCTTCTGTTGCTTTACCCATAAACTCAACAGGTAATATTGCCAACAAGTTTGACAATTCGCTTGATTGAATTCGCTTAAATCACGTTGTATGGTTAATCGATCTAACCTTAACTGAGGACTGTGAGCGGCTACATTTCTCAGCCACTGTCTCACCGGATGAGTGCCGCCTGTGGCATACATCAGAGAACCTTGGCATAGATAAAACACCCATTTTTGGTCGTCTGGACTTGTCAATATCAGATGACCGCTAAACCGAATCCGTTTTAATGTTTGAATAAATTGAACCTGTTTAGATGCCGTAAACAAGCTAAAAGATACATTCGGTTTGATTGATTTAACGGTCATGACGACACCATAGTTTTGACAAATTAATGGAAGACTGCTCGGCTACACCCTATTCAGCATTTCTATTCATCCTGATTTCTTTCTATTCAATTAATAGCACTGTAAATAGGTTGTTGTGGGTAAATGACTTAGACTTTTATAAAAACTTTTTTCCTTTCGCAATAGAGGAAATTTGTAATACATTGATTTATTCGCAATACATAAATTTATTTGCTTTTATAATTAAATAATATCTAATGGGTTTACACCTAATATAAATGGATTAATTCTAAGATTACGTCGTATTAAAACGTATTACGGTTTCGCTAAAACAGGATAAAAGGAGATGAAAATGGCAAAATTAAAATGTAAAGTTTTGTCTACTGTATGACAACGATTTTAAAAATTCGATGAAGCAATGAAACCAATCCTGACGAGCCAATCACCTTGGCGTTTAATCCCTCCCCTATGCCTCCCCGGACAGCTTCAGATGGCAATTGACCAATGGCTTCTGGAAAAACGTACCGGGGAGCGGGGGGGCAATATCCAGACGTGCCATGGCACGTCTGGATATACAGGTGCTAAAAATTCTCCAGTTCTGCGGTTTTACACTTGGGAATCCGCCACAATTTCCCTAGGGTACCATCAATGTCGTTGGTCTCCGACTTGGCAAAATCTGACCTGGAAGGGAAAACCGATTCCCTTAGTCAGGCGTCCCACGGGAGGACGCGCTGTGTTGCACCAAGGTGATTTAACGTATATGGTGGTGACCTCAGGACTCAGTAACAAGCGCATTGAGGCATATCAGCAGATTTGTGAATTTTTGCTGAAGGGATGGCGATCGCTCGGCGTCGATTTGCACTATGGTAAGGCGGGACGAGAGTATCGCCACAATCCCAATTGTTTTGCCACGGCTACGGGTGCAGATTTGGTTACAAGTGAGGGGTATAAACTGATTGGCAGCGCTCAGTTGCGACGCGGCGACGCTATATTGCAACATGGTTCGATGCGCTTAGAGCCGGATGCTCAGTTATTTACTCAGGTGTTTGGTGAATCATCTCCTGTCAGATTACCCCTAACTCAGCGAGGGGATGATTTAAGGCAAACGGTGATCGAAGCACTAACCCAAGCCGCCGCCGATTGTTTTGGTGTGGAGTTTGTTGTACAACCGTTATCGGATCAGGAGTGGCAACAAATTTTAGCGCATGTAGAGACGTAGCATGCTACGTCTGGGAGCGGAGGAGACAAGGGAGAAGATATAGGGAAGATATGATTTAATTTTTGCACTCGGTCAGGGCGGGTTTAGTCGCATCTGGGTGAAGCAAAAAACGATAATAGTGAAACCCGCCCCTACACACACGCCATGATAGATAAAGCGGAAGAAATCAAAAATGGTTAATCGAGATTGGCAGCAATTTGCTTTACTGTTAATTGATGTGCAACAGGATTTCTGGAATCCAGAACTCGAACAAGCGTTTCCAGAGTTCCAGTCCAATATTGCTCGTTTACTCCGCTTCTGTCGTCAAGAGGGACTCGAAGTGGTGCATCTGCGGGAAGTTTTTCACCCTGATGGTTCAGATTGGTTACCGCGATATCGGTTGCGGGGACGTGCGCTATGTCTGCGAGGAACGCCAGGAGCCGATGTGTTAAGTGTGGCGGCGGCGCAATCTGGAGAAATGGTTATGGAAAAGCAAACTCAAGATGGGTTCCATCATCCTCCGTTGCTGGATTATCTGCGCTCCCAGGGAAAAAAATACATCCTGACGGCGGGATTGGTGACATCGGTTTGTGTCCTGTTAACCGCCGCTTCCGCGTCTCAGTTGGGATTCTTGGTAACTGTGATTTCTGATTGCTGTGCGGATTATCCCGAAGCTCACGCGATCGCACTCCGTCGTTACCAAGGTTTTATGCTTGGGTTAGCCAATCTCGACGAACTTCCACAACGGTGGGGAGAGTGGGTTGGGCAAATTGAGCGGTTAGGTTGACCTTCTGCCCTCTGTTTGCGGTTGTCCACATCAAAATTTTACTAATTTCTGTATCAAATACTACGTTTAGGTGATCTTTTTTTATTTTATTCGTGGTATTTTTAAATTAGAGTCAATACCAGAAGTAAAGCCAAAGGAATGTTCACCATGAACAAACAACTACAAAAACAAGCCAAAGAAGCCGCAGCTACCCATCGCCAAAGCCTGCATAAGAACTTGCAACATCGTATAGAAGTCGCTAGAGCCAATGGCAATGACGCTTTGGTTCGTCAGCTAGAAGCCGAAGCCAGCTACTTAAAACTCAGTTAAGAGGCATATATCAATTAATCCTGACACAGGAGACAATCAAATTCTCCGAATGTCAGGAAAATTTAACAACCCTCCCAGAATCCCTTTTTTGAATGTTGGCGCTTGGGCGGGTTTCGTTTTTCCGTTATCGGTGAGGAGGGCGGGTTTTGTTGTTCGGTTATTTCAACAATAGCTGACCTTAGTCCCTAAACCCGCCCCTACAGTCCCTAAACCCGCCCCTACAGTCCCTAAACCCGCCCCTACGTGGCTAAACCCCCCCATCTCCCCCATCTCCCCCATCTCCCCCAGCTCCCTCTGCTCCCCCAGCTCCCTCTGCTCCCCCAGCTCCCTCTGCTCCCCCATACCGATCGCGTCAATATCTTTCAGGGTTTGAAACACATTCCCGGTGAGAGTGACATCGCTGACAGGTTCTGCAATCTTACC
>NZ_JAVJQP010000133.1:0-62097 GCF_040218875.1 Coleofasciculus sp. D1-CHI-01 | reverse complement strand
TCAAATCCTCTCCTTGTTGTCTAAAGTACCGATAAAAGTCAATCATTATAACATCCATAAACATCGGCAATAGAAATACTATTTTGCCGCCGTACAAAATATTGAGTGTCGTTCAGTCGGGAAAGTCTGGAATGCCTTCCTCTCAACACAATATTGATTACTTTATCTTTTAGCTCGTTCATCTCATACCCCCCCTGCTTCCCCTGCTCCCCCTGCTCCCCCTGCTCCCCCTGCTCCCTCTGCTCCCCCTGCTCCCAGACGCGCCAAGGTTGCTTCCATTACCGCTGTGGTTTGCCCAGAAACAGTAAATACCACCGCTTCACGATAGACACGTTGGGCGGCGTGGGATTGAAGATTTGCCGCACCACTGGAAACCGTTACCGCCGCATTAGTACACCGCCCTGCTAGGTTAATTGCCCACGCCCTTAGCTGTAGGGATTGGGGACGTTTTTTCCCTATGTAGGGGCGGGTTTCACTATTATCATTTGTTGTCACCCGGATGTTTCTAAACCCGCCCTCATCTCCCCTATCTTCTCTATCTCCCCCATCCTCGGTGTCAGCAGAATTTGCTGATAATGCTGCCATCATTGTGGCTTCACAGTCGCAGACTTCGGCGGTGAGAGCATTAAAAGCGTTTTGAATAAATCCTAATTGCTTGCGTTGATAAGCGGCGGCAATAATATCTAATCCAGCTTTAGCACAGCCTAAGGCAAAGAACCCATGATTTAATACATTTTTTCGATCTGTTTCATGAATCGCCCCGGCTTTTCTGAGGAATAAAACAGACTCGTGAGGTAAAAACCAATTCGTTAGACTCGCCGACACCGTATTCGTTGAATTCATCGCCGCTAGCGCCATCGGTTCACTAAACGCGATCGCACGTCCAACTCCTTGCTCCGTAGACGTAAAGGGTACAATACCATAGAGTTCCCGACCATCGGGTAATGTCGCCCCAATCACAAAATCCTCAAACAAGCCAAAACCCGTAACCCAAGGGACATTCCCGCTAATCTGATAGCCTCCATCCACAGGCGTCGCCTTGACTGGAGGATTCCCGGTGCGTCGCAGTTGGGAGAAACCCACACCCACTAACGCCTCACCCCTCCCCATGCGGGGAAGATACTGCTGCTTTAAGGCGTGATTGTCACTCTTTGCCAAAAATCCACCTGCACTCTGATGCTGAGTTTGCAGAAAAGCCAACGCACCGGAATAGCGAGAGACTTGTTGTTGGAAGTGAAAGAAGGTGACAGGATTCACCTCAGCACCTCCCCAATCTTGGGGAACCTTCAGCGCTAGGAGGTTGCGAGCGCCTAATCCTTTCAGTGCGGTTCGTAATGCTTCCGTATCCTGATCGATCTGTGAAGCGTCAGGGGCGACAATTTCGCGCAAGTAAGCCTCCGCTACCTCTAAAAGGTTAGACGGATTCGCGATTCCCTTCGGGATAGCTTCGCTTCGCGCGTTAGGAACACCTTGGTTCGCTGTAGTTGGTGACATTAGGTAACAAACAGTTCAACAATTCCTTTCTCAGGTTATCCGACCAACTTAAGTCCTGAACACTGTATCACGTCAGATCAAGCTGATGTGTATTTAAATTAGCTATTCCCTATTCCTACCCTAGCCAATCCGTCAAGGCTGAACTGTTTATGAAGCTTTAATAAAGAACAACCTGAGACTGACTTTGGTAAATCCGATTATTATTTTTTATGTTTTTCTCTTTTATGGCATCTTTTTAGTTGCTTTACGTATTGCTTAGATACATTACTTCATTTTATTTATTGATTCTATACTTTTTTATTCATTTCTATATTTCCGGAGCAATTGGCGTCAATTATTGTTAAGTTTAAACTAAAATATCACTCCTGATTATCAAAATATCTTATGAGAGTATATTTTGAGTTTTAACAAGATATTGTAAAGGCACTAGCATTTTTAATTCAGCCAGGGTAAGGTATAAAACAAATATTTTTATCAGAGTTTAATCAGGGTGAAACAATGAAATACTCCGTTGCCGAAAAATCCCGTCTTAACTCTTCCAGCCCGCCCCAAGCCGAAAAAACGCCATCTGATTTTTGGCTTTCCCTGAGAACCAACGTCAAGTTAAAACATCAGGCTCCTGCCATTCAGCCTGTTTCACGCAACCAAAACTTACCCCTTTCCTTCAACCAAGAACGACTCTGGTATCTGGAACAGTTACAGCCCGATACTTCTGTACATAATATCTTGCATTGCTTGCATCTTCAAGGTGAACTCAATGTAGCAGCACTAGAGATGAGTCTGAGGGAAATTATTCGACGCCATGAAATCCTGCGAACCACATTTCCAACCGTAAATGGACAACCCATCCAAGTGATCTGTCCAGACATTGATTGGACTCTGCCAATTATAGACTTGCAAGAACTGCCTCTAGAGCAAAGAAAAACTCAAGCCCAAAAACTCGCTGCCCAAGATGCCAAGCAACCGTTTGACTTGACAAAAAGCCCATTGTGGTGTCTAAAACTGTTGCGTCTAACTAAACAAGAACACATACTGGTACGAACCATACACCATATCATCTTCGATGGTTGGTCTGACCGAGTATTCCTAAGGGAAGTCGGCGTACTTTACGATGCCTTTTCCCAGGGAAAACCATCGCCACTTTCGGAACTGCCAATTCAGTATGCCGACTATGCCCAAACCCAACGGCAATGGCTACAAGGCGAGGTATTCTCCTCTCAACTTGACTACTGGCAGAATCACCTAAGTGGCATTTCGGCTCTGGAATTACCCACAGATTACCCACCTCCACCTGTGCCAAGTTACCAAGGTGCTTATCAACCCTTTGAGTTATCACAAAGCTTAACCCAGACGCTCAAGAAATTGAGTTATCAGGAAGGTGTTTCTCTGTTCGTCACCCTGTTAACCGCCTTTAAAACCTTGCTCTACTTATATACAGAGCAAGAAGACATGATTGTCTGTTCCCCTGTTGTCGGTCGTCATCAAGTGGAATCAAAAGGGTTAATTGGCTACTTCAATAATATAGTAGCGCTCCGTACTGACTTATCAGGAAACCCCAGTTTTCGAGAACTGTTGCATCAAATCAGTCACGTTTCCTCACAAGCATTTGCCCACCAAGATATACCCTTACAAAAGGTGGCAGAACTCCCCAATTTAGTTCACACACCGCTGACGCGAGGTATGTTTATCTTGCAAAATACACCCAATCCGTCATTAGCTCTCGATGGGTTAACCGTGAACTCCTTGTATGTAAACCGGGAAATCGCCAACTTTGATTTGTCTCTTTCCCTGCAAGAAAAATTAGGAAAATTAACAGGAGGATGGCAGTACAAAACAGACCTATTCAAGGCGACGAGCATAACTCAGATGTTGGCGCATTTCCAGACCTTACTAGAACGCTTAGTTATCAATCCCGAACTGTGCCTAGAAGACTTGCCACGTTTTGCTGATGGAAAACTCCATCACCGGTATGACGACAATCTGGATGCAGCTCCCTTAACTCAACAGCAACAGAAAACCTATATCGCTCCGCGAGATAAGCTGGAACACCAACTCACCCAAATTTGGGAAAAAGTTCTAGGTATTCAACCCATCGGCGTGAGGGATAATTTTTTTGAACTCGGGGGACACTCCCTGCTAGCGGTACAACTGTTCGGGCAAATCGAGAAGAAATGGAACAGAAATCTACCCGTAGCTACCCTTTTCCAAGCACCAACCGTCGAGCAACTCGCCAACCTTCTGCGCCAGTCAGGATGGTCAGCACCTTGGTCTTCATTGGTAGCGGTTCAACCAGAGGGTTCTAAGCCACCATTCTTTTGTGTCGCTGCGGCTGGCTGCACCGCCCTTGGTCTTACCACTCTGGCGCGTTGTCTTGGAGCTGACCAACCTTTTTATGGTTTGGAAGAAAAAATGGATGGAAAACAGGCTCCCAAATTGCGGATTGAAGACTTAGCCACTCATTACATCGAAGAAATATGTACTGTCCAGCCTGATGGTCCTTATTTTTTAGGAGGTCACTCCTTTGGTGGTATAGTTGCCTTTGAAATCGCTCAACAGCTACAGGCACAAGGTAAGACGGTAGCTCTGCTCGCCCTATTTGATACTGCCTATAATGGGTTGCCTATTAATAGTTCACCATCGCCTTTACCATTACCTGTACCGTCGCCTGTACCATTCCGTTCCCGTGTCTCTATACATCTGGAGCAAATTTTACAACTCGGATTTAGCGAGAAGATAACCTACATTCATGCCCACGTCAAAGAGCAATTGGGGTGGAAAGTCAGGAAGCACCAGAAAAAGCTGACCAAGTTCAGGAGCCAGATAGAGAAGAACGTCCAGAAAATTGCCTGTAATTTTTACTTGGGTATTGGACAGGAATTGCCTTACGCTCTCCGAGGATTTCATTTATTAGAGGAGAAGACAAAAGCCAGAAAAGCGTATCGACTGCAAATCTATCCCGGTCAGGTCACTGTATTCTGGGCTATGGGTGACGGACATCCTCTAAAAACTTACCATAATCGTTCAGGCTGGGGCACAGTGGCTGGAGGAGGATTGAAGCTGCACGGTGTTCCTGGCAATCATGGCAGCTTGAAGTCAGAGCCTAATGTACAGGTTCTGGCAGAAAAATTGCGGGTTTGTTTGGATGAGGCACAGGCGGAAGTGGAAAGGATGGTTGGTCAAACAGACTCCCGTTAATTCTGCACATTTTTTTATTGACTAGACCAAAAAAGTGAGGTTTAATTATGCAACCCATTGAAGAAATGCTACGCCAGCACATTGCCGAAACTATTCTGTTCAGTAGCCAAGGCTATGCTTATCCCGATGACGCTTCCTTACTGGAAAACGGCATCATTGACTCGATGAACGTGATGGAATTGGTGCTGTTTTTAGAAGAAAAATTGGGCATTCAGGTGGAAGATGTCGAGATTGTCCCGGAAAACTTTGATTCCGTTAGCAATCTAGCGGCATTTGCCCGACAAAAACAGTCCCTGTTTGTTAGTTCTTAAAGGCAGAAATTGTCATGTTGGTACAGGAATTTATCGAGTCTAGCGCTGACCGATTACCGGATAAGGTGGCGTTGATTGGCGATGGGCAACGCCTAACATATCCCGAAGTCGAGGCACAGGCAAACCGCTTGGCAAATGCGCTCTTGGCACAGGGTTTACAACGGGGCGATCGCGTCGTATTATTTCTACCTAACTGCCTAGAGTTGGCGATCGCAATTTTTGCTGTCCTCAAAGCGGGTGGCGTTTTTGTGCCACTCAACCCCAGCACGAAGTCCGATAAGTGCGCCTATATCTTAAACAATTGTCAAGCCAGAGTTTTCCTCACCAGTGGGCGACAAGCCGATTTAGCTCAACAGCTCACCCAACAGGTTCCCTCCCTCAAAACCATCATCCTGACTTCGCCACCCGCCGAGACGAGTACGGGCAATGTCCTCAACTATACCGCCATCCAGGGCGATTACGTAGCACATCGCCCTCCAAAAGTCAATATTGATCTCGACCTAGCTTGCCTAATTTACACCTCCGGTAGCACTGGCGACCCCAAAGGCGTCATGTCAGACCACAGCAATGTTGTCTTTGCTGCCAGTTCGATTATCGAATATCTGGGCAATGTCGAGAGTGATATTATCATCGGCTTGTTGCCTTTGTCCTTCGATTACGGACTGTACCAACTTTTGATGGTGTTTAAATTCGGCGGCACTCTGGTGCTGGAAAAAGGATTCACCTATCCAGCCGCCATTCTCAAACGCATGGAACAAGAGCGGGTCACTGGCTTCCCAGGCGTCCCGACAATCTACGCCATGCTACTGAAAATGGATCTGAGTGCCTACGATTTATCCAGTTTACGTTATTTGACCAACACCGCCGCCGCCTTACCTCCCTCCCACATTCTCCAAATTCGGGCTAAGTTTCCCTGGGCGACGCTGTTCTCGATGTACGGTTTAACCGAAACCAAGCGCACCCTCTATCTGCCCCCAGATCAACTCTCGCAACGTCCCGATTCCGTAGGCATCGCCATTCCTGGCACCGAAGTGTGGATTGAAGATGAACAGGGTCAGCGGCTGGGTTGCTCTCAAGTGGGTGAGTTGGTGGTGCGGGGACGCCATGTCATGCGCGGTTATTGGGGTAATCCCCAGGCAAGTGCTGCCCGTTTCCGCCCTGGATTGATTCCAGGGGAGCGGCTGTGCTACACCGGTGACCTATTTCGCATGGATGAAGAGGGGTTTATGTATTTTGTCTCGCGACAAGATGACATGATCAAAAGCCGGGGCGAGAAAGTGGCACCGAAAGAGGTGGAGAACGTGCTGTATGGTCTTCCAGGTGTTCGGGAAGCGGCGGTGATTGGCGTGGCTGACCCGGTATTGGGGCAGGTGGTCAAGGCGTTTATCGTACAGGAGGGCGATGAACTTACCCCAGCCGATATCTTACGGTATTGCCGCGCCCATTTGGAAGATTTCATGGTGCCGAAGTTAGTCGAGTTGTGTGTTCAATTGCCTAAAACCTCCTCTGGCAAAATTAAAAAGACCGATTTGAAGTGATTAGTCATTGGTCATTGGTCATTGGTCATTTGTCATTTGTCATTTGTCATTTGTCAGGGTTTGAGGACTATTTACAGAACTTACACAAAGTGGCAACAGCGCTAAAGCGCTTACTACAAACAAAAGGAGTAAGTTATGTGTGGTATTGTTGGTGTTCTCAACTTGCAGGAACCTCAGCCGATTCCGGAGACGGTTTTGCCGCAGATGTTAGCCATGATTCGTCATCGCGGTCCTGATGAGTTTGGGATTTACCGGGATGAATGGGTTAATTTGGGGAATGCTCGTCTCAGCATTATTGATTTAAGCGGTGGACAGCAACCGATTTGTAACGAAGATGAAACATTGTGGATTGTCTTCAACGGTGAAATCTTTAACTATGTGGAACTGCGCCCCCAATTAGAAGCTCTTGGTCATCGCTTTTCTACGAATTGTGACACAGAGGTGATCCTGCATCTGTATGAAGAGTATGGTGCGGATTGCTTGAATTATCTGAATGGTCAGTTTGCGATCGCGATCTGGGATACTCGTCAACGTAGCCTATTTTTGGCACGCGATCGCTTGGGGATTCGCCCCTTGTTTTATACTCTGTGCCAGGGTCAGTTAATCTTTGGTTCCGAAATCAAGACCATTCTGGCGCATCCCAGGGTTTGTGCAACAATTGATCCCGCCGCACTGACGCAGGTGTTCACGTTTTGGACGGTGTTGACACCGCACACCATTTTCCAGGACATTGATAGCCTCTCCCCCGGTCATTATCTGCACGTTCAGGATGGACAGTTAAATATCCAACCCTACTGGGAACTAGACTTTACCCCAGAAGCATCCCGGCGTACTCCCCAGGATTATCTGGATGAGTTTGAGCAACTGCTGATTGACTCCACCCTAATCCGCCTACGTGCTGATGTACCCGTTGGCGCTTACCTGAGTGGGGGGTTGGATTCTTCCACAACCACCGCGATTATCCGTCAATACGCCCAGAACTCCTTAGAAACCTTCTCTATCGCCTTCTCAGATCCAGAGTTTGATGAGAGTGAGTTCCAGCGGCGCATGGCAGATATTTTGGGTACTAACCATCGGGTTGTTTATTGTACCCATACCGATATTAGTCGCCTGTTTCCAGAGGTAATTTGGCACACAGAAACTCCCACATTACGCACCGCACCCGCACCCATGTTTATGCTATCTCGATTAGTCCGGGATTCTAGTTTAAAGGTGGTGCTTACTGGGGAAGGGGCAGATGAATTCCTTGGTGGCTATGACATTTTCAAAGAAATGGCGATACGTCGATTCTGGGCAAAACAGCCGGATTCCCAATGGCGACCGTTATTATTGAAACGGCTGTACCCGGAAATTTCCCGTTTGAGTCGTACCAGTGAAGCCTTTGTCCAAGCTTTCTTTAAAAAGAATCTCACCGATACCGAATCACCGTTCTATTCCCATATTATTCGTTGGTCAAATACGGCTCGTCTCCAGCGTTTGCTGGTTTCTAAACCAGAGGTTGGACTACTAGAGTGGGCAGAACAATTGGTTCCCCTCCAGAGCAATTTTTCCAGTTGGTCTCCTTTAGCCCAAGCGCAATACCTGGAAATTGTCACCTTCATGTCACCCTATTTGCTGTCCTCTCAAGGCGATCGCATGGCAATGGCGAATTCAGTAGAAGGGCGTTTCCCCTTTCTAGATTATCGAGTTGTGGAATTTGGCGATCGCCTGCCATCTAATCTGAAGCTGCGCGGGTTAAGGGAGAAATGGCTGCTGCGACAATTAAGCCGCAAATTACTACCCCCCGATATTTGGCAACGCCGTAAACGTCCCTACCGCGCCCCGATTCACCGCAGTTTCTTTCACCAAGATACACCGGATTACGTCTGGGAGTTGTTGTCGGAAGATGCTGTACGCGCTAGTGGTTTATTTAATCCCTTAGCGGTTAATCAACTGGTTCGCAAAGCCCAAAGTGGATCACCCTTGGGTGAAGTTGATGATATGGCGATCGCCGGCGTTTTATCCACGCAGTTGGTTGAGCAACAGTTCGTTAAAGACTTCAACTCTCGGTTATCGATATTGAACTCTTCGGATCGAGTTAAGGTTATTGATCGCAAATTAGAGGGAATTCACTAACAAACTTTAGTTGAATGGGTATAAAATTCGACCCTATAGGCGGACACATTTTTCCATTATGAAGTAAGTATAAGATGAAACCACCGAACTTGTCAATATATCAAATCGGAACCTATGGGAATTCATCAACCACAGGAGATTTAACTGTGACAAATGACGTAGCTTGCTTCTCGCGATAGCGAGTATGACATAAACAAATGACCCCTCTCACCACCCGACTTATTCAGGAGATTCTATCATGAACGATCCAGTCAAAACGGATGCAATTGGCTTCAATAAGCACTCCCTTAATTTAGATGTAGCCAACGAGACGGAACGCATTGTCGAACAGTTACGCCAAAGTGTCCATCAAACCCTACGCCGTCGCGGGGCGGTGTTGGGTATCAGTGGGGGGATTGACTCATCGGTGGTACTGGGCTTATGTGCTAAAGCCTTTGGTTCCGAACCTGTCGTCGCCTTGCTGTTACCGGAGGGTGAATCCAGTCCGGAGAGTGCTACACTGGCACAGTTAGTCGCTGATCACTATGGCGTTCAAACCATTACGGAAGACATTTCCGGGGTATTGGATGGGTTTGGCTGTTACCGCCGCCGCAACGACGCGATCGCACGGTTGTTTCCGGAATTCGGAGAGGGTTGGCAGGCTAAAATTGCCTTACCGGGAAACTTGCTGGAAAAAGAAACGCTGAATATCTTTTCCCTAACTGTAACCAATCCAGAGGGTGAGGAGTTTACCAAACGCTTACCGCCCCAAGAGTATTATCAGATTGTCGCCGCATCTAATTTTAAGCAGCGATCGCGCATGGCAATGCTCTACTATCACGCCGAATTAAATAATTATGCGGTTATCGGTACAGCGAATAAGAATGAGCATTTATTAGGCTTTTTTGTCAAGTACGGAGATGGCGGAATTGATGTTAGTCCGATTGCCCATTTGTTCAAGACACAAGTTTACCAGCTTGCTCGTTACTTAGATGTGCCAGACGAAATCCAACAACGCACGCCGACTTCGGATACGTATCCGGGTGGAAGTTCACAAGAAGAGTTTTTCTTCCGCCTACCCTTTGATATTCTGGATACAATCTGGTTCGGGTATGAACAGGGTGTTAAGAACGATGAAATCGCCCAGGCACTTGATTTGACAGTAGAGCAAGTCGAGCGGGTTGTTGCCGATATTGTCCGCAAACAGCGTACAACTTCGTATCTGAGAATACCTGTTATTAGTATGGAAAACGTTGATTAAAAACGTTATGGATTAACGCCGCCGCCAATGGGCGATGAGACGGATGCATGTCAACGTTGTAGGTTGGGTTGAGGAACGAAACCCAACGAGAGTAGGTTAGCGTCAACATTATATCAAACCTGACATGCTCCCGATGAGACGACACTTTGATAGTCTCCCAAATTCCCCAAGGCTAATCCCCGATTATTCCAGGCTTCGGCTAAGGAGGGTTGGTGTTGAATGGCTGCGTCATAAGACGCGATCGCGGGTTTGTAATTCATGCGCCGTTTGAGGTAAAGGGCGACCCGATACAATTGAGTGGATGGGTGGTGTTTATTGATGCAGGCGGGTCGCCCCTACAGTATATTGATCATTGGGTCGCTACAAGGGGTTTATTGATTCCTTTTCTTTTTCTCCTAATTTATCCATCGCTACACCCCAGTTGTACCAGGCTAATTGGTAATCCGGTTTAATTTGAATCGCTTTCTCATAAGATGCGATCGCACTTTGATAGTCTCCCAAATTCCCCAAGGCTAATCCCCGATTATTCCAGGCTTCGGCTAAGGAGGGTTGGTGTTGAATGGCTGCGTCATAAGACGCGATCGCACCCAGAAAATCTTGGTCGGCGAGTTGCTGTTTCCCTTGATTGAACCAGGTTTCGGCGGCATCACTTTCGGCTGTTTCGCTGTGATCTGTGTCTCCCGTTTCTTCCCGATAGGCTTCCCTTTTCCCCGCCGGTTTCGCCAATAAATCCTTGCCAATTTCTGCCGCAATTTCCCCTAATTCTCCACAGCCGACACCACTCATCTGCAATAATTGCCAAGCGAACTGATGATCCGCCTCGGGTAACTGGCGCAACTGCTGTCCATACTCATAGAGCCACACCTTAAAAGCGCGATCGCTACTCTGGTATCCTAAATATTGCAGGATCTGTTCCCGATTCCATCCCTGATTCACCCCAATCACCAATTGCCGAAATAACTGATGATAATCTGCATCACTCAGGCGTTTTTGCCGTCGCCTGTGTTGTTTGGGTTTGAGGAAAGGTGGTACGATTCGCCAAATCAGCCGCACTAGCCATTGCCAAAGCCGCTTGATCATCTGCTTGTGGGAAAGGGGTTATTGTCCCAGTGTATATCCTTGGATCATCGGGGTTGGCTCAATCCTGTCTCATGCGATCGCAGGTTGAGTCGGCTAAAAAATTGGATTAATTAAGGTCAACTGGGGAAAAAGTATGAAAAAATCAGTCATTTCCCCCAAAGCTTTGGCTAGGCTAATTTATTAGGTAAAATTCTAAAAAAGCATCGTCACTTATTCCATTGAATTTTAGCAATGCCACTTTGGTTTAATGCTGAGTTTCAGTCACTCCCCATAATGCATCCTCTAATGGGGCATAATCATCAATCTCTGTGAGTATGGCGAATGACGAATGACGTAGCTGGCTTCTCGCTTGGGCGAGTATGACAAATGACCTGCTTATAACTCTTTTGGTAAAATGTCAACCAACTATCGAGGTATGAATTATGTTCAAAAATATGTTACAAGTATCCTTTTACACCCGTCAATCGATTGACCTAGCCAATCTTGTCTGATTGTCCTCCGGGAAATGTTAACTTAAATAAACTTAAGTTTCATTTCTTTACATCTAACCCTTACCTAGAGTAACATCTCGTCAAATCGAGCGATGAGGTCAAGGACTTGATCAGCGTTAGCTACAATTAGGCTGAAGCTTATCAGCGATCCTATTTGAGACAGCCTATCATCGTCATCACACAGTTGAACCCTATTGAATTATCAGAGTATGCCATGAACATTAATCAGCAATTGGGCAAACTCAAACGAGGTATCTTCAGCATCAAAAAAATCCCTCGTTTTTTCATCTTACTGATAGCCACAATTGCCACGATTCAATTTCTCATTCTCCCCGCCTTGACCCAACAACCTGTCACAGTCAAGGTGTTGATGAGCGCCCTAGAAGCATCCCAGTGGCAAGAATTTGTCGATGACTTTGAAGAAGAAAATCCCAATATTAATCTAGAAATCCTGGAAGGACCTAACGAAACTAACCTGGTGGAAGACCTCTATACCTCTGCCTTTTTGTTGGGTGATTCACCTTACGATCTCGTTTATCTAGACATTGTTTGGGTACCAAAATTTGCTGCCGCCGGATGGTTAATGCCTCTATCTGAGAGAATTACTGAAGACGAATTATCAAAGTTTTTGCAAGGAGATGTAGAGGGAGGACGCTACAACGGTGAACTGTATCGGATGCCCTTCCGTTCCGACGGAGGTATGCTCTACTACCGTACTGATTTACTAGCCAAAGGTGGATACGAACCTCCAGAAACCTTTGCCGAACTCATGCAAATCTCCCAAGCCCTGCAACAGCAAACAGGCGTTAAATGGGGGTATGTATGGCAAGGAAAGCAGTACGAAGGTTTATCTGCCATGTTTGTGGAAATCCTGGAAGGATTTGGTGCATTTTGGGTGAATCCAGATACTCTAGAAGTCGGACTTGATCAGCCAGAAGCAATTCAAGCGGTCGAATTTTTACTGAATACCATTGAAAAAGATGTTTCTCCTCCCGGTGTTACCACCTACGCCGAAGAAGAAACCCGTCGCTTATTCCAAAATGGTGAAGTTATTTTCTTACGGAATTGGCCCTACGTTTACACATTGGCAGCCGACTCAGAAATTGCGGGTCAATTTGCGATTAAGCCGATGGTACACCAACCCGCAGATAGCAGTGGCGCTTGCCAAGGTGGATGGGGATTGGGGATTTCTAAATCCACGAAGCACCCTGACGAAGCCTGGAAAGTGATTGAATTTTTTAACCGTCCAGACATACAAAAAGAATTCAGTCTCGCCAACGGTTATGCCCCCGCTCTAAAATCACTCTATACCGATCCCGAACTGGTAGCTGAATATAGTTACTTTCCCCAAATGCTCGAAGTTTTAGAACAGGCGGTTCTGCGTCCTCCTATCGCCCAATACGCTCAAGCCTCAGATATTTTGCAGCGTTATCTCAGTGCGGCAATTACGCAAACACTGACGCCTGAAAAAGCGATGAATCGAGCCGCCCAGGAAACGCGAAGACTTTTAGGCAATTAAGATTCTGTAGTACGTTTAACGGCGTGTAAGTCAATCAGATTACGATGAAACAAGCTTCAATTCGGCAACGAGAGATACGAACAGGTTGGTTACTCACCCTACTCGCCATCCTGATCTTGCTCATGGTGTTTGCCTATCCCATTGGACGGGCATTTTGGTTAAGTTTATTCAATCAAAATTTAGGAACTGAGTTAAAGCCAGAATTTGCTGGCTTTGCCAATTATGTGCGGCTTGTCGGTGATGGACGCTTTTGGCAAAGTATGTGGCACACAACGGTGTTTACCCTGTCCTCGATTGTGATTGAATTAGTATTGGGAATGGCAATTGCCTTAGTTCTCAATCAAGCCTTTTTCGGACGCGGTTTAGTTCGCACCGCCGCCCTAATCCCTTGGGCGTTACCAACCGCCGTCATGGGATTAGCATGGGCGTGGATTTTTAATGACCAGTTTGGCGTTGCTAATGATATTTTGCGATTCTTGCCCGCCGTTGATCCGATCACTTGGTTAGGTGAACCCGTTCCGGCCATGATTGCATTAATTGCCGCTGATGTCTGGAAAACAACACCTTTTTTCGCGATTATTCTGCTGGCGGGATTGCAATCCATTTCCAAGGATCTTTACGAAGCCCATGCAATTGATGGGGCGTCTCCAGTCCAAAGTTTTGTACAAATTACATTACCCCTACTGACCCCTCAAATCTTAATTGCCCTCCTGTTTCGATTCGCTCAAGCCTTCGGGATTTTTGACCTCATACTGGTAATGACAGGGGGCGGTCCAGCGAATGCCACGGAAATGATTTCACTGTATATTTACGACACAGTGAGACGTTATCTAGACTTTGGTTACGGTGCAGCTTTAGTTGTCGTCACCTTCCTCTTGCTAGTTATCGCTGTGGCGATTATTGGCTTTTTGCTGTCCAAAACCCGGATTAATGTTTTAGGAGATCAATAAGTACCTGGACATAAATACCAGGACATGTTAAAACCTCTCAAATCCTTGCTATTCCCAGTTTCCTAATCTCAACCGTTACCTTTAATACAAGTCCGACTACTTAGATGCACCATGGCAATCGCTCAAGACTCATCAAAAAAACAATTCAAAATCAATAGCAAGCAAATTCTCCTCTGGGTTGGTGTGGTATTAACCCTAATCTTTTGCCTAGCGCCAGCCCTTTGGCAACTGCTGACCTCGTTCAAGATAAATGATGCAATTTCGGCAATTCCTACGGTCTATTTACCGACGCCAGATCAACTCACTTGGACGCACTACTCGCAGTTATTTGAACGGTATCCCTTTTGGCGTTATATCCTGAATAGTGCCATTGTTTCATTAACCTCTACATTCTTGTGTTTAATCGCCGGAGCGCCCGCTGCCTATGCATTAGCACGGTTAAGAATTCCCGGAGAGCGAATTGTTTTAGCCTGCGTTCTTATCGTCAGTCTCTTTCCCTACGTACTCCTGTTTCTGGGACTCTTAGAGGTGGTAAAACTGTTAGGGTTGGGGAATAACTATATTGCCCTAATTGTCCCCTATACCGGAATTAATTTACCGCTGACTATTTTGGTGCTGCGAAGTTTCTTTCAACAGCTTCCTAAGGATTTAGAAGATTCCGCCCAGGTTGATGGCTATAACACAGTACAAATGCTGTTGAAAATCGTCCTGCCGATGACTATACCTGCCCTAGTGACGACGGGGATTCTCACGTTTATCTTTGCTTGGAATGAATTTATCTTTGCCTTAACCTTTATTACACGAGATGAAATGAAAACCATTCCCGTAGCCGTGGCTCAAATTGGTGGAACCTCTGTCTTTGAAATTCCTTATGGTCCGATCGCGGCAGCGACAGTAGCGGGAACGTTGCCCCTGATTCTGTTAGTGCTGTTCTTCCAGCGTCGGATTGTTCAGGGCATCACGGCTGGGGCAGTTAAAGGGTAGGGTTATAGGGGCGACCTGCTTTTAACCCATTTCTTCTTGTCACAGATAGGGTCACAGATAGGTTTTTATCTGGGGGACCAGCCCCCCAGACCCCCCGATGGGGGACGAGCGCCTCCCCCATACCCCCTGCGCAACGCTTCGCTTGTGACTATCTCATCTGGTGGTCTAAATCTGTCAATAAGGCTTCATCTTTGGAGATACTAATGTCACTCAAAGCTTCATTTTTAAGGGTTTCAGACTGTTTATCACCAAGCGGGTCACCTTTTACCCCTTTTTTGACAGGTTTTTCTTCAAAACTCAATAGGTAAAAATCATGGCAAAACTCGAACTCCAGAATCTACGCAAAGAATACAATCCCAAAACGGTACCGATTAAAGACATTAGCCTAGATGTCGAAGATGGCGAGTTCATGACATTTATTGGACCCTCTGGCTGTGGTAAATCCACATTGCTGCGATTAATTGCCGGATTGGAGACGCCAACCAAGGGTCGAGTAGTGATCAGTGGACAAACAGTTAACGGCGTTCCCCCAGGCGATCGCAATATTGCCATGGTCTTCCAAAGTTACGCCCTCTATCCTCACATGACGGTGGAGGAAAATATCAGCGCCTCGCTGAGAATCCGTAACACTCCTAGCGAGGAAATCCGTAAGCGCATTGATGATGTGATTATCAAGCTAGATTTAAACCGTTCCTTACTCGAACGTAAACCCGGTCAACTCTCCGGTGGACAACGGCAACGGGTGGCGGTTGCCCGCGCCTTAGTTAGGGAACCGGAAGTCTTTCTATTAGATGAACCCTTGAGTAACTTAGATGCCTTACTGCGAGAACAAGTTCGGGCGGAACTCAAGCAACTGTTTAAATCCCAAAACAAGCCCGTCGTCTATGTTACCCACGACCAAACCGAGGCAATGACCCTCTCAACTCGCATTGCCTTGCTGTATGAGGGCGTCTTGCAACAGCTTGACACCCCCTATCAGATTTATACCTACCCCGCCAATAGTTTTGTTGCCAGTTTCATGGGCAGTCCGCAAATGAACCTGCTAACCCTTAGCTGTCAGGAGAATTATGCCATTCTGGGTAACTTTAAACTGAAACTGCCCGACCTGCGGAACAAACCGCGCCAAATTATCATGGGTGTTCGTCCCGAAAATGTGCGGATTGCCAAGCAAGGAGATGAACAGACCATCAAGGGTAACGTGTTTTTGGTCGAAGATATGGGTAAAGAAAAACTGATTAGCGTGCGAGTGCAGGGTTCAGACGGGTCAGAAGGTAAGACGATTCGGGCGTTGTTAGCCGCTGATAACTACTGGGATGGTGAAGAAGATACGGTGACTCTCACCCTACCGGAGAAAACGATGCACTGGTTTGATGTCGAATCAGGCGATCGCTTAACGCATCATTCCTAACCAACCCTATCATCTATCCGTAGAGACGTTGCATGCAACGTCTCTACACGGTGGAGTCAGGTTTTCCCTATACCTTTATGATTAGAAGTGGGCGTCTAGTCGAAAAATCATCAGATGGACTTTCTAGAACTTGATCCCGGTCACGTCGATATCATTCTCCAATACAAAGCTAAGTTAGAAAAGCTAGGTGTTAAACTCAATGATGAACATCTAAAAGAAACAATCTACAACTATGCCCACAACTTAGAACCCTCAATTCAAGCTTTCATCGAGTATTGTGCCAAGGGACTCCTTGAGAAGCCAAATGATTATCTAATCAAAGCCCTACGCTACGGTTGGAAACCGCGAAATATTTCAAATCCCCCCGAATTACCTGTATTCACGGCGGCTGATTTTGATACTGGACATACTCCAGAACAACGACAAGAGAACTACCGCCGATTGTGTGACTTGGTGAAACATTCTTGCCATTCCTCCAGACCATCCACCGGACTGAAACCCCTGCGCCGTCTGCGCCTCTATGGTCAACGACCTGATCCCACCACCATTGCCCAATTCATGGCAGATCCCATTCTTCGACCCGAAATCGAACGGGCAATTTCCCAGCATCCAGAATGGGGGTATGAAATTACACCCAATGGCGTTCAAGAACTAGAATTTTGAATTCCCTGTTCCCTGTTCCCTGTTCCCTGTTCCCTTTCCAATGAGTGAAACTTCTATCCGTCCAGCTTTAATTAACAACGTCATTCCCAACTCCATCGCGGCTGAGGTGGGGTTTGAACCCGGTGACGCCATTGTCTCAATTAATGGTACACCTCCCCGTGACTTAATTGACTATCAATTTCTCTGTGCCGATGAACTATTGGAATTACAAGTCCGAGATGCGGCGGGAAAAACCCATTCTGTAGAAATTGAAAAAGACTACGACGAGGATTTAGGCTTAGAATTTGCAACCGCTTTATTTGATGGCTTAATTCAGTGTAATAATCGCTGTCCCTTTTGCTTCATTGACCAACAACCTCCCGGAAAACGACAGAGTTTATATCTTAAAGATGATGACTATCGCCTCAGTTTCCTCTATGGCTCATACTTAACTCTGACCAACCTCACTCAAAGCGAATGGAATCGCATCGAACGCCTACGTCTATCTCCGTTGTATGTGTCTGTCCACGCCACCGAACCGGAGGTTCGCAGCCGACTCCTCAAAAATCCTCGTGCTGGGCAGATTTTAGACCAGTTGCAATGGTTTCAGGAACGACGATTGCAAATTCATGCTCAAGTTGTGGTTTGTCCTGGTATTAATGATGGCGTCCACTTAGAACGAACCCTCATAGATTTAGCCCAATTCCAACAGAATGAAGTCCCGGCTGTTGCTTCAGTCGCTGTCGTTCCTGTGGGATTAACTCGCTTTCGCCCCGCAGAAGATGAATTAATTCCTGTTAGTCGAGAAAAAGCCGCAGAGGTTATCCAGCAAGTTCAATCCCTGCAAACAAAATTTCGTCAACAATTCGGCTCTACTTTTGCTTGGTTAGCCGATGAGTGGTTTTTAATTGCTCAACAAGAATTACCGCCAGAATCCCATTACGAAGATTATCCGCAAATTGGTAATGGTGTGGGTTCAATTCGCCAGTTTATTAAACAATTTAAAGATACGGCTACGCGGATATTACCCACTCGTGTAGAACCTGAGCGAGAATTAACCTGGGTGGTCGGTAATGCGGTGGAAACGGCGTTTATGCCCCTAGTGCAGCAGTTGAATAAGGTTGAGGGATTGGAGGTCAAACTAGCAGCGCTACGGAGTGAGTATTGGGGACAAGAAATTACCGTTACGGGGTTGTTAACTGGACAAGATTTGCTTGGGTCATTGTCAGGAAAAGACTTCGGTGACGGGATTTTACTGCCTTCAGTCATGCTTAAACATGATGATACGCGATTTTTAGATGATATGACGGTGGCTGAGGTAAGTCGTCAGTTAGAAACACCAATTTGGGTGGTTAGTGGTATTGAGGAATTGCTTGAACGTTGTGTGGCAAAACAATTAAGTTAATTGATCAGGACTGACCTAAATTTTGTCATCTTTGGCTTGTAGTAAGGGCTTCAGCCCTAGACTCCGTTGGGTTGAGCGAAGTCGAAACCCAACCTACAACCTATCCCACCATTTTAGCTGGGTCACGCCACTACCCCAGTTGGTGCGTACTCAAGTGACTGATGTGAGCAAAATCTATTTCTCCTCATGAATATGAGTTAACCTGAAGGATGAAATAGGTTATAAGTGTGAGCATCAGACGGTGATTTCTCAGGATTTTCTCAAAACCATTGCGACTGAACGCAATCTGTCCAAATCGGAATTAGAGGTGTTGTCCCTGGCGATGGAGGGTCATGGAACGGCTGCGATCGCGTCTCACCTTCAGATTAGTGGAGATGCTGTGCGTAAGCGGCTTAGCGAAGTCTACCAAAAGTTTAAAATTCCGGGTAGAGGTCCGGTTAAGCTGACCAAATTGCAACAAATCCTGGTTAACCGCTATCAAGAGTATCTCCAGCAGCAAAAGAATACCCCAAACCGTTCCCCTGTTTCGCCGAGTCCCCCCCCTACCTCACCCCAGCCGCAAAATCGCCGCGATTGGGGGGAAGCACCCGATGTTTCTGTATTCTACGGGCGTGGCGATGAACTGAAAACCCTGGAACACTGGATTAGTCAGGAACGTTGTCGCTTGGTGGCGCTGTTGGGGATGAGTGGTATTGGTAAAACAGCGTTATCGGTGAAGTTGGCGAAACAGTTACAGGATAAATTTGAGGTTGTCCTGTGGCGATCGCTACGTCAATCCCCTTCTGTGTCTGATCTTCTCGCCGCTTTAATTCCAGACTTGTCCCAGCAACCGGAAACGGTAATACCCAAAACCCCTGATCAGCGCATCTCTTGGCTGATTGACTATTTTCGACAGCATCGTTGTTTGGTTATTTTGGATGGTGTCGAGTCGATTTTGCAGAGTGGGAAGCTAGCTGGGATTTACCGAGAAGGCTATGAAGAATATGGTGATTTTTTCCGACGTTTAGGAGAAGAACCGCACCAAAGCTGTGTATTAATTACCTCTCAGGAAAAACTGAATGAAATTTCCTTATTAGAAGGTGAGACATCACCAGTTCGTTCCTTTAAGTTAGAGGGGTTGGGAGACGCGGCTAGATTAATCTTAAAGGAAAAAGGATTATCGGGCGAGAAAAAATGGCAACCGTTAATTCAAGGGTATCGCGGTAATCCGTTTATGCTCAAACTGGTGGCGACGACAATTAAGGAAGTTTTTGATGGTGACGTGACGGATTTTTTATCAACGACGTTGTTTACTCATGATGTTAGTGATTTTATTGAGGAAGTTTTAGACCGCTTATCGGAATTAGAAGAAAGACTATTGGTTTATCTTGCCCATCAAAAAGAGGCGATTTCGTTTAAAGCATTGCAACAGCATTTTAGTGATACATCACCCCAAGAAGTGATTCGGGCGCTGGGTTCTCTGAGTCAGCGATCGCTGGTGGAAAAATCGGAGGGTCGATTTATTTTACCACCAGCCGTTCGGGAAGTGACGCTGCAATTAATGACTCCGTTAGAAGATTAACGATAGCAATTGAGCCAGTCCGCCTAGTTCAGCTAAAATATCTATAACCCCTAATCGTAACCCAAAATGACTACAACTCTTGATGTTACCGGACTCACTCCTGAACAAATCGAGCAGATCCATGGAATGATAGATACATTTAGAGCTATAAATAGATATCAGAATCCATTAACAGAGGCTCAACTGTCAGAATTCGATCCCACTCCGTTATTCTTTGAAAGCGAAATCCTACAATCCTTTAGTCGCCGTATGCTCTATGGAAACAGAGCCTAAATGAATTTATATCGACACCAATGTACTCGCCTACGTTGTCAATACTAAAGCACCTTTACACAGAGCAGCATTAGAGATATTTAGACCCAGTGAAACAGAAATTTTATGCGTCTCATCGCAAGTTTTAGCAGAATTTTACTCTTATATCACAAATCCTACCATCTTAGCCAAACCCCTAGAGCCAACAGAAGCCATGATCCGGATTAAACGGATTTGCCAAATGCCTCACGTCTGTTTGCTCCCAACTCCTCTCGATCTATTTGAACGTTGGCTGATTTTACTGGAAGAACGACCCGTGACTAATGGGGGAATTTTCGACTTACTTCATATTGCCATTATGTTAGCTCATCATGTCACTAGTATTTACACGTTTAATGTAAATGATTTTTCTTGGTGTTCTCAAATTGAAGTCATAGATCCCCGTCATATTTGAACATAGACACTATTTAATGCATTAATACACTTCATCATGGCTGCCAATATCTACAAAAACAGCCTTTCCATCTTCTGTAAAGTAGAACAATACCCTCTCATCGTAATCTACACTGAAACTCCATAAATCTTTAAGCTTGCCTGATAATTTGTGTGTTTTCAAACTTGGGTCGAAGGGATCTACCGTAAACTGTTCCAATTTTTGCCAAAACCTTGTTTCTAAATCTGGATTACCCTTAATGCGTTTTTTGAATGCACGTTTAAACGAAGAACTGAAACTGACTTCCACGATTATTCCTCTATCAGTTGTCTTAGTTCGTTAATATTGGCGGAAAACTTTAGTTCCCCTTTTTGTTGTTCAACCTGCGCTGACTTGAAGTTCCTATATATCTCGCCACGGCGTTCTTCACGGATGTATTGCTCCAACAACAGTTGAATTTCCAGCTTTTCATCTGTGGAAAGACTCTGGATCGCCTCAACGACATCATTAAAAGTCATAATTTATCATACCTCATCATACTGACCTATTCTTTACATTAACTATGGCATACTCATACCTCAATCCTCAACCTCACCCAACTCCTGCTTTCCTCTACTCAGCAAAACTAACCTTTCTCGATACCATCACTTGCTTCGACAGTACAATACAATCTACCTGATCACTGACGCACCTCTCGTCACCCTTCCTACCTTCTCCCCCTATGAACCCTCCCTTGTCAACAATACAGCACTTTCCGCTCTTATGGGATACGTTTGATCCCCCTAAATCCCCCTTAAAAAGGGGGACTTTAACGGTAGCAGGATGTGTTAATACAGCCGTTACCCCCTGTAACGCTCATCTTGTTTGTCTTTGTTACTTGTAATTATAATCTTCTTCATAGTCTATCGTTCCAAATAACTCCAAAACTTTCAGTTGTTTGCGACGTTGAATGTATTCTCGCAAAGCTGCTTTAATCAACCGATCTGCTGTTGAATGCTCGCACAATGAAAGTGCTTCTTCAAGAAGCTTTTCGTCAATTTCAAGATTGGTTGCCATGGATTTATCTAGTACAATTAAGGTATGACAATATATTCAATTTTAAGCCAGAGGACAGTTTGAGAAAGTTTTCAACTCTGATCACCGATGTGCGGCTATTCATTGACAAACGCTTACGATTCTGGCAAATCGGTTTCAACACCTAACGCTTTGAGTCTAGCTCGTAATTCTGTTACCTGCTGTTGTGCAAGTTCCCGCTGCTGTCGTTCTATCTCCGCTTGTTTCTGGGCAACTTCTGCCCTCTCCTCTGGTGTGGCGACGAGTTGACCCTCTGGGCTGAAAAAACGCAGTTTTGACTCATAAATTCCTAAAAACAGTTCCAACTGACAACTCCATAACCACCCTTGAGAAGTGGGTTCTATCGGTTGGTATTCACCCGCCATAAGTATAAACCCTTGGAATTCCAACGTATCTGGATGAAACCAAAAATATTCGGGAGTGCGGAAGGTGTCCTGGTAAAGTTTTTTCTTAAAGTTTTTATCAGCTGTAGCGGTGCTGTCAGAAAGCAGTTCCACAATTACATTCGGGTATTTTCCCTGTTCTGCCCATAATATCCAGCTTTTGCGGGGTCGATTTTCTGTTCCTAACACGACAAAAAAATCGGGTCCTCTAAAGTCTCGTGTGGTGATGTGTTCTGGGCTAAAGTAGATGGTAAGATTGCCAGTGGCATAGAAGTCGGTGCGTTCTCGCCACCACCACTTGAGGCAAGCTAGTAGAAGTTCTATTTGATCTCGATGTAGGTCACTTTCCCAGGGAGGTTCATCACTCAACAAATCACATGGAGGAATAATAATATCCTCTGTGTCGTTAAGGGAAGTAATTTGATCGGTTGGTTGTGAATCCTTGGCAAGGGTCATTGGGAGAGACGATAAACGGCTATCTTTAGTTTAATGGTCAGATTCGCTGATGAGCGATCGCACGTTGCTGCCAAATCCCTTTTTGTAACCTTATAACCTTTCTCTTTAACCTCTAACCCTCTACCCTAGAGGATGGTATTCCACCGGATATGATATCAGCGATTGGCTAGGGGATATCTCCCTCATCCCTTAAGATCGATTTTAGGATTAAAATAAACAGATTATGGCAAGTCTGAGGAAAGTTTCTCTATGCGTTTTGCTCCCAACTCTACGCCCTTGACTCGCCAGCGCTGGTGGCTTGTCATTGTCTTATCTGGATTCGCCCTAATTTTAGCTCATGGGTTGGCACTTCTCTATCAGGTGCAACCAGGACTATCGCTGTGCTTTGTCCCTTCTGGAGTCGCGATCGCACTGACGCTCTGGTTTGAATGGATAGGAATTATCTTAACCGCAATCACCTCACTCGTCATCGCCCCGTTTTGGGGAAGTGGTGATTGGACGGGATTACTGAGATTCACTGATATAATAGTCCCCCTAATCACTTGGCTTCTCTATCGCCAACTCTGGCAAGGTTCGCTGTCACTTAAACGCCGAGCTGATGCGGTTGTCTTTATTGCCAGTGCTATCATCGCCGCCTCTTGCACTACCGCCACGGTTGACAGTCTCGGTTTGCTGGCTTGGGGTAAAATAACGCCATCTACTTTACTCCCACACTTATCCTACAACTGGTTAGGGCAGGCGATTGGTATCCTCGCCGTAGCGCCAACGGCTCTTTTATTTCTCACCCGATTCTGGCAAAATCAAGGTTGGCTTGCCATTTCAGACCAAGAAAATTCCTCGGTTTGGAACCTCTCGCTGCATCAATGGCTAGAAATCCTAGCACTGGGATTCTTGAGTACCTGTATCGCTACCCTCACCGTTTGGGCAACTCTTGATTTAGGCTTGACATTCGAGCGATTATTGTTTATTGGTTTTCTGCCGATTCTCTGGGCTGCTATCCGCTTTGGTGCGATGGGTGGAATGCTTTTGGTTAGCTTTTCTATCGGGGTGACGCTATTAGACTACCTAATTTTTTATCCTAGCGCCCTCTCCCTGTCCCCATTACCCATTTCCGCCGACATTTTATCGCTGCACCAACTGAGTCTACTGATGCAAGGTATTGTCAGTTTACTCCTGGGAGCGGCGATCGCACAACCGGAAACCCTTACCACCAAACCTGCGGCAGATAGCGACTCTCCCACTCGCGCTCAACTGAATACTTTATTAACCAAAGCCTATACTCGCTTACAAGAATTTAACCAAAAATTGCGCCAGAGTGAAGAACGATTTCGTACCTCTGTGGAAAATATGCTGGATTGTTTTGGTATTTATACCGCAATCCGCGATGAATCGGGTGAGATTGTGGATTTTCGCATCGATTATGTTAATGCTGCCGCTTGCCGTGATAACTTTTTAAGTAAACAAGAGCAAATTGGTCAGTCGTTATGCCAACTCTTCCCGGCTCACCGGGAAACTGGGCTATTTGCCGACTACTGTCAAGTGGTGGAAACGGGTGAACCCTTAGTTAAAGAATCCCTGATTTACGAGGATAATTTTGGTCAGCAACGCCTGTGTCGCGCTTATGATATCCGGGCGACGAAGTTAGGAGATGGCTTTATCGCTACTTGGCGGGATATCACAGAATGTAAGCAGATTGAAGCCGAACGGCAACACCTGGCAAACCAGGTACAGCAGCAGGTGGGACTGTTACAGGGTATTCTGAGTGCGTCTGTGGATCACATTTACCTGTATGACCGTCACGGGAAATACCTCTACGTTAGTGTATCAGCAGCTAGGGCGTTAGGACGACAGCCGAGTGATATGGTGGGGAAAACCTGGCGAGACTTAGGTTTACCAGCACCCCTGATGGCATCCTTTGATGCTCAACGCCAACGGGTATTTGAAACCGGACAAACCTTGACGGATGAAATCAGCTTCCCAACAGTGCAGGGAATTCGGCAGTATGAATATATTCTCTCACCCGTTGCTAATGCTGAGGGTACGATTGAGACAGTGGTGGCTACAGTGAGAGATATTACAGAACGTAAGCAGGTTCAGGCAGAACTCTATCGCCGTCAACAGGAGTATCAAACCCTGATTGAGAATTTACCCGATATTATCGCTCGATTTGACCGTCAATTGCGCCATCTTTACGTTAGCCCAGCCGTAGAATCGGTTACGGGGCGGGCGGCGGCGGAGTTTATTGGCAAAACGAACCGGGAGTTAGGGATGCCTCACCAGCAGTGTGACGTCTGGGATAGCGCCCTGAAAACGGTTTTCGCTACGGGAGAATCAACAACAATTAAATTTGATTTTCTCGACCAAAATGATGTCACTCGTTACTATGAGGCGCGTTTAGTTCCAGAGTTGGCGCAAGATGGCTCAATTCCATCGGTATTATGGATAGCGCGGGATATCACGGATTTGACTCAAGCTGAAGTCCAACTCCAAGAACGGGAGGAATTATTCCGCACCTCAATTGAGACGATGTTGGACTGTTTTGGCATTTACTCCGCCCTGCGTGATGAATCAGGTCAAATTATTGATTTTCGCATCGACTATGTTAATGCAGCTGTCTGTAAAAATAACTGTTTAAACCAGGACAAGCAAATCGGTAAAAGACTGTGTGAAATCCTCCCCGCCCATCGAGAAACAGGGCTATTTGCCGAATACTGTCAGGCGGTGGAAACCCGACAACCGTTCGTGAAAGAATCGGTTGCGTATACCGATATCTATGATCAGCAACGCCTGAGTCGAGTCTTTGATATTTCCATTACTCCCTTTCGCGATGGGTTTATTGCCACTTGGAGAGACGTAACCGAACGCCAGCAAACCCAAGCTGAACTGTATCGTCGCCAACAGGAATTCCAAGCCTTGGTGGAAAATTCGCCAGATATTATTTCCCGACTTGATCAAGAGTTACGTCACGTTTATGTCAACCCAGCCATAGAAGCAGCAACCGGATTATCACCTCAAGCTTTTTTGGGTAAAACTCATCGGGAGTTAGGCATTCCCGAACCCATAAGTACCCAGTGGCAAACCACTTTGAGAGAAATATTTTCGACTGGGAAAGAGCGAATTACGGAGTTCGATTTCCTCACCCCCGATAATACAACTCGATACTATCAAGCCCGAATCGTGCCGGAATTGGCTGAAGATGGCACCATCGAATCAGTCTTGGGTATCGCCCGGGATATCACTGATTTAAAACTTGCAGAAGCTGAACGCAATCAGCTACTGGTGCGGGAACAGGAAGCCCGTGCGGTGGCGGAAGCGGCGAGTCGCACCAAGGATGAGTTTTTAGCCATAGTCTCCCATGAATTGCGATCGCCCCTCAATGCGATTTTGGGTTGGGCAAAGTTACTCCGCATCCGCCAGTTGGATGAACAAAAGACGAATCGCGCCCTAGAGACAATTGAACGCAACGCCAAAGCCCAAGCCCAACTGATTGACGATTTACTGGATATTTCCCGGATTATTCGCGGTAACATTCGCCTGAATATCTGTCCCACGAATCTAGTTTCTGTGATTGAAGCGGCGCTGGATACGGTGCGCCCCACAGCGACGGATAAACAGATTCAAATGGACTCCCGGTTAGATGCTGTGGCTTGGGTTTCGGGTGACGCCAATCGCTTACAGCAAGTGATTTGGAATCTCCTCTCCAATGCGGTCAAGTTTACCCCAGCCGGGGGACGAGTGGAGATTTATTTAGAACCCGTGGATCACTTTGCCCAAATCCGGGTTAAGGATACAGGGAAAGGAATTAATCCAGAGTTTCTACCTCATATTTTTGAAAGCTTCCGCCAAGCCGATAGCACCACCGTCAGAAAACAAATCGGTTTAGGATTAGGATTAGCGATCGCGCAAAATCTGGTGCAATTGCAAGGCGGTACAATTCACGCCGAAAGCCCCGGAGAAGGACAAGGGGCGACGTTTATTGTTAAGGTACCCCTTTTGGACGATGACGGCAAAACAATAACTGCCGACGATGGAATCAATTCATCCTTGACCTTTGATGCATCTATCTTAAGTCGGATAAGAGTTTTAGTGGTCGATGATGATGCCGATGCCCGTGATTTCTTAATCGCCATCCTGGAACAGTACGGGGCGATGGCAACTGCCACAGCATCGGCAACTGAAGCCCTGGAACGGCTGCAACAAATGAACTATGATTTGCTACTCAGTGATATTGGTATGCCCGGTGAAAATGGCTACAGTCTGATGCGCCGAATCAGGGCATTACCGTCAGCCCAAGGGGGACAAATCCCAGCGGTGGCTGTTACCGCTTATGCTAGAGAAGAAGACCGCATTGAAGCCCTATCAGCAGGCTTCCAGATGCACATTCCTAAGCCGGTTGAACCGAGGCATTTACTGAAGGTCATTGTTCGGCTACTGGAGATCTCCTGAACGGATTCGATGAATAGGACGATCAGAATTAAACCGCTTTGTCACCTTGGGTGGCGTTACAGTGTTTCTATACTTGCCATAGCGATCACTCTTTCCCTTCAGCTATTCCTGACACCCTTATGGGAACTAGAAAGCCCATTTTTGCTATTTTTAGCCGCCGTGATGGTGAGTGCCTGGTATGGTGGCAGGGGACCGGGAATCTTGGCAACGGTTTTGGCGGCGTTAAGTGGCGGGTATCTGGTTTTATCGCCAACCTATTCTTGTGTAGTGGATAGTGCAGGACAAACCCTGCGGTTATTTTTGTTTGTCCTAGAAGGGTTATTTATTAGTAGCACAATCTCCGGTTTAACCGTTGCTAGAGAGCAAGTTGCATCCGGACAAGAGGCGTTAAGAGAAAGCGAAGAAAAATTTCGCTTGGTGGCAGAAAGCCTACCTCAAATTGTCTGGACAGCTAAATCCGATGCTTCAGTAGATTATTATAATCAACGCTGGGCGGAATATAGTGGCATTTCTCAACAGCAGGGTCAAGGTTGGGGCTGGAAACCTGTCCTCCATCCCGACGATGAACAAAAGACAATCGACACCTGGAATCACGCTGTAGAAATGGGTGAGTTATACGAATGTGAGCATCGACTCAGACGCGCCGATGGGGAATTCCGTTGGCATTTGAGTCGCGCTTTTCCCCTCCGAGATAGCCACGGTAAAATTATCAAATGGTTTGGCACAGCGACGGAGATTCACCAGCAGAAGCAAACAGAAGCCCAACTGCGGGAAAGCCAGGAACTGTTCCAAAGTTTTATGGACTATAGCCCAGTCGCCGCCTACATTAAAGAGGAATCAGGACAGTATATTTTTGTGAACAGGATGGTGGAAAAAACCTGCCATCGTCCTTTAATGGATTGGCTGGGAAAAACCGATTTTGACTTCTTTTCGGATGCGATCGCGCAGCAAATCCGCGATAATGATCTCAAGGCATTAGCGGGTGATCACGCGATTGAACGGCTAGAAACCACAGAAAATGATGATGGCACTCACTACTGGCTTTCCTATAAGTTTCCTCTAAAAACCGCCTCTGGACAACGCTGGTTAGCCGGGATGTCCATGGATATCACCGAACGCCAGCAGATGCAGGAAGCGCTGCGACACAGTGAACAACGATTCCGACAAGCGGTAATTAATGCCCCTTATCCGCTGATTATTCACGCCGAAGATGGGGAAGTGTTGCAAGTTAACCAAATGTGGGCGGAATTGACGGGATATACTCATGATGATATTCCCACCATGGCAGATTGGACGGAAAAAGCGTATGGTGAACGCCGAGAGGTTGTGCGAGAGCGGATTGATCAGTTATATGCGTTGAATGATAAATTCCATGAGGGAGAATTCGCGATCGCCACAAAACAGGGTAGCCAGAGGATTTGGGATTTTAGTTCCGCCCCCCTCGGACAACTACCCGATGGCAGGCGTACTGTCATATCCATCGCCACCGATATTAGCGATCGCATATTGGCAGAAGAGTTACTCCGGGGACAAAAGCAGATTCTGGAAGCGATTGCCACAAATGTTCCCCTGTCTGATATCCTTGATACGATCACCCAACGGATTGAGTCTCACGCAGATGAGTCAATTTGTGCGGTGTTGCTGTTAGATGAGCAAAAGAAGAGATTATACTATGGTTGTGCGAGTCGTTTACCCGAACGTTTCCAGCAGGTCACTCACGGTTTAGCGATCGGTTCTTGTGCGGGAAGTTGTGGCACAGCCGCTTATCGTGACGAACCGGTAATTGTCTGTGACATTGCCAGCAGCCCACTTTGGGCAGACTACAAAGACATTGCCCTAGCCCAGAATCTGGCAGCCTGTTGGTCGATTCCCCTGCACTCGAGCAATGGTGACGTTTTGGGTACCTTCGCCCTGTATTATCCCACGCCCCGCCATCCCAGCACCCAGGATTGGAATTTAATCGACCAATTCACGCATTTAGCCGAGATTGCCATCGAATCATCTCAAGCAAAGCAAGCGCTGAAAGCTAGCCAAGAACGGTTGCGGCGATTTGCGGAATCGGATTTGATTGGGATTCTCTTTGGCGACGTGTATGGGGGAATCCAAGACGCCAATGATACCTTCTTGGATATTGTCGGCTACAGCCGCGAGGATCTGCAAGCAGGGCGATTGAGTTGGCGTGACATCACGCCACCGGAGTATCTGCCCTTAGATGAGGTGAACATTGCCCAGGCAAAGGAAAAAGGACGGTGTACCCCTTATGAAAAAGAGTATATTCGCCAAGATGGGACTCGCGTTTGGGTATTGGTGGGTTATGTGTTGCTGGGTAAGGCGCGGGATGAAGCCGTAGCGTTTATTCTCGATATTAGCGATCGCAAACAATCTGAAGCCACTTTAAAGCGACAATCCCAGGAATTAGCCCAAGCCAACCGCCTCAAAGATGAGTTTCTCGCTACCCTTTCCCACGAACTCCGCACTCCCCTCAACTCAATCCTAGGTTTAGCCAAGCTTCTACCCATGCGCCGCTTGAATGAAGAGAAGATGGCGCGGGCGCTGGAGACGATTTCTCGCAATACTCAATCCTTAGCGCAACTGATTGAAGATGTCCTGGATATGTCGGATATTATCAGCGGAGAATTGACATTGGATGTCTCGCCTGTGGAACTACTGCCGATTATCGAACGGGCAATTGCCTCCATCCGGGTGGCGGCTAAGGCAAAGACACTGCAAATCGAAACTCAGTTAGATACTGAAGTTGCTCCCATACTAGGGGATGCCAGCCGCTTACAACAAATTGTCTGGAACTTACTCTCCAATGCGGTCAAATTCACACCTAAAGGGGGACAAATACAGGTTTGCTTAGCACAGATTGAGGATCAGGCACAAATCCAGGTGAGTGATACCGGGATTGGGATTCATGCCGAGTTTCTCCCCTATGTATTTGATCGCTTCCGTCAGGGAGACGGTTCACTGACGCGATCGCATGGTGGTATAGGGATGGGATTAGCGATCGTGCGTTACCTAGTGGAACTACAAGGCGGTACAGTGTGGGCAGAAAGTCCCGGATCAGGTCAGGGTGCCACATTCACCGTGCGTTTTCCCATCTTTCCTCAAGGCAGAAGGCAGAAGGCAGAAGGCAGGGGACAGGAGGAAAGAGGCAAAAGAGAATCGCCGTAGAGCGAGCGTCTCGCTCGCTATTTGGTCAAGTTTTCGGGAGCATGTCAAGGAAAGCACACAATGTCCAAGTTAGCCTACTCTCGTTGGGTTTCGTTCCAAAAGTCCAACCTACAAAGGTGACATGCTCCCAAGTTTTCACCGTTAAAATCTAAGTAACGAGAATCGAACGCCGAGGAAGGATTTTTATGCCAAACCCTTTTCCTGGGATGAACCCTTACCTAGAACACCCAGAAATCTGGCCCGGAATACATTTATTACTAATTAGTGAACTGACTAAGTTTCTGTCTCCTCAACTGCGTCCCAAATACAGAGTTGCGGTTGAAGTGCGTCTGTATGAAACCATGGGCGAAAAATCACTCCTGGTTGGTATTCCCGATTTAACAGTCAAAGGTTCACAGGCGACAATTGAACAGCCAATGACCAATGTTGCTGTCGCCCCGTCCCCACCTCAACCCCAGACAGTACAAGTTCCCGTACCTGAAACAATTAAACAAGGTTATTTAGAAGTACGAGAAGTCGCCACAGGTGAAGTCGTAACCGTCATTGAAATCCTCTCTCCAATTAATAAACGTTCGGGAGAAGGTCGCCAAGACTATGAAACTAAACGCAATAAAATCTTTGGCAGTTCAACTCATTTAGTGGAAATTGATTTACTGCGTAAGGGAAAACCTTTGCCAATGTATCATAGCAATAGTCAAACTCATTATCGAATTTTAGTCAGTCGAGGAGACCGTCGTCCTCAAGCTGATTTGTATGCCTTTAATCTACGAGATGCGATTCCCTCATTTCCCTTACCCTTGAAGTCGGGCGATCGCGAACCCTTCGTAGACTTACAGGTATTGTTGAATAATGTATACGACCAAGCCAGTTATGATTTAGCGATCGATTATACTCAAGAACCCATACCGCCATTATTAGCGGATGATCACGTTTGGGTAAATACATTATTAACCGAGCAACAACTGCGATAATGCTAGCAGGGGAAGCTGTCAATAATGCCGAAATTTTTGCCGTAGTAGTGCGAGCATCTTGCTCGCTACATGGAGCATCTTGCTCGCTACATGGAGCATCTTGCTCGCTACATGGAGCATCTTGCTCGCTACATGGAGCATCTTGCTCGCTACCCATTCCCCATTGAAATGCATGAAAGCTTACTAAGAAATGTTAACCAGCCTAAAACCCCTTACTGTTCCCTGTTCCCTGTTCCCTCATCTCAACCGTTAACTTTAGTTTTGTCCAACTACTTAATTATTCATTGATCGAGAGGAAAATAGCGATCAAATTCAGCTTCATACTCCCACGCGATTCCCTGTGGATCACGAGTTCTGGTGTAGTCCGATAAAACCACAGGATAGCCTCGGATGTCGGTTAACTTCTTCGTATCGCACTTGAGGCGTTCGGCTAATTGGTTCTGAGTCAGGCTTTTGTCTTTAGGAATCGCTGATGGGGAAACAGGTGGGGATAATTCGGCTGTTGAGTCGCCACCTTCGCTTGTATCAAAGCCATTAGGGGGTTTAGGTAGGGGAGCTGTCCCCCAATAGGTTGATAAAATCTTATCGATCGCTTCGGCTTCAGTTAACGTCTGAGCCTCCATAAACTCCTTGAGTTTGCCGTATGTGACTGGACTAATGTAGCCGACTACACGGAAATTCTGATTTGCCATAGTTTTCCCTTCCCTAAAACTCCCGAACCATTACGTTGACCTCTCAATGACTGCAATTCCGATAGCATTACCTATCTCAGCTTAGACATATCCCTAGTCAGGAATCCCCTCTCTCTAGGCTTAGATTTGCTTCCCCAGCTCCCCCAGCTTCCCCAGCTTCCCCAGCTCCCCCAGCTCCCCCAGCTCCCCCAGCTCCCCCAGCTCCCCCTGCTACAACACTTATTCAGCAAGCCCTACCTATTCCCTCAGATGCAGGTTTTTTGCCTCGTGGTGAGGTAATCTGCGATCGCATGGACTGTTTTAGTTTCCCTTATGTCAATTCTGCTAGTCATTTCCGGACTGCTCATTCTCATCGTTGTCTCCATTGATGTCCTGATCACAACCCTGACAGTAGGGGGAGGAGGACCTCTAACCAGCAGACTCTCGGCTTGGCTGTGGAAAATCGCGCTTCAGATTCATCGCTGGCGTTCCCATCACCGCTTATTGCTAGTTACAGGGTGGATAGTTGTGGTGAGTGTAACTGTGCTTTGGTTTGCCTTAACGTGGGTGGGATGGACATTATTGTTTAGCGCTTATGAGACGGCTGTGGTGACACCGAACAAACTGCCCGCCACTACGTTAGAAAGAATTTATTTTGTCGGTTATACTATCTCAACCCTAGGCATGGGGAGTTATAACCCTCAAGGTGCAGTTTGGCAAATTGCTACAGCAATTGCTTCGGTGAATGGTTTCTTTTTAGTGACTTTGGCAATCGCCTATCTCTTACCTGTGGTTTCAGCCGCGACTCAGCAACGCCAACTGGCGGTTTATATTTCCGCTCTTGGTGGTACGGCTGACGAAATTCTGGTCAGAGCCTGGAATGGCAAAGATTTTGGGCAGTTTGACCAGCATTTAATTGCGCTGACGCCAATGCTAGCCCAACAGGGAGAACGCCATCTAACTTACCCGATTCTTCATTATTTCCACAGCATAGAACGTTCTCGCTCGATCAAGCTGAGTTTAGTGGCTCTTGATGAAGCACTAACTATCTTGGAATATGGCATCAAAAAGTCACATCAACCTGATCCGGCGGCGCTAGGTGCAGCACGTCGGGCTAGTGCGGCTTATTTGAAAACCCTCAAATCCGCTTACTTAGAACCCGCCTCGGAAAACCCACCGCTTCCACCCCTAGAACGACTCAGGAAACACGGGATTCCCACGGTTAGCGATCGCCAATTTTGGGACGCCACCAAACACGTCACCAAACGCCGACGGCTGCTGTTGGCGCTGATTCACAATGATGGCTGGGTTTGGGATGCGATCGGCTCCAGCCAAACCACCAATCGGGCTACCCCCTTAGATGACCAGACGACGATTGACCAAGTAATATTGCATTGATTAGGGAAAACAGGAAGGGGAACTTGTAGAGACGCGCCATGGCGCGTCTGGGAGCTGGGGGAGAAGATTACCAATGAACCATGAACAATCAACAATGAACCATGAAAAAAATCAAGTACATTCTCTTAGGCTTAGTCGGACTATTCTGTTTCCTGATAATTTGGGGCTTGGTTGAGCCTTATATCCTCGACACAGAAGAAGAAGTTGCCGTCATTCCCAATCTTCCTACAGCTTGGCAAAACCAACGAATTGGATTAATTTCCGATTTTCAATACGGAATGTGGCTAGATAATACCGCTACTGTCCGTCGTAGTATCAGCAAACTGGTTGAAGAACGCCCTAGTGTCGTCCTGATTAGCGGTGACTTTATTTACCATGCCTTTAAAGGCACAGACCCAGAAATTGCTAACATCGTTGATTTAGTCCGTCCCTTACCCGAAGCCAATATTCCCACCTATGCCGTATTAGGGAATCATGACTACGGTATGATTAGCCTGGATACTCCACCCAAAGAGAACTTAGCAGCGCGGTTGGAGACGGCGTTAGAAGACATTGGTATAGAGGTTCTGGAAAACCAAGCCGTCAAATTATCTCCACCGGGACAATCTGAAGAAAATCTCAGTGATGGAAATACCGACTCCTTTTATTTGGTAGGCATAGGTTCCCATCTGGCAAACAACGATCGACCCAAAGAGGCGATCGCGCAAGTGCCATCCACGAATCCCAGAATTGTGATGATGCACAATCCCAAATCCTTTCCGGCTTTACCTGCCAATACTGCACCCGTAGCCGTTGCTGGACACACTCATGGCGGGCAAATTCGCTTACCCTTCACACCCCAATGGTCTTGGTTAGCATTAGCTAAAGGCTGGGAACATGTCGATGGTTGGAGTGACGGCTACGGCGCTTCAGGTAATAAACTGTATGTTAATCGTGGGATTGGTTTTAGTGATCTGCCCATACGACTCAACTGTCCTCCAGAGGTCACTTTATTTACACTACAGGGAACAGGGAACAGGGACTAGGGAACAGGGAACAGGGAACAGGGAACTACGATGAATTTATTCCGGGAGGTAGATGTGAATTTTAAGAAGTCACCTCAACCCACCCCTGGAAATCCGATGAGCTACTGTATCAACCCCAAGTGCGACCAACGGGAAAACCCGGAGTATCTGGAATACTGCCAAGGCTGTGACACTCCATTAACCATCAACAGTCGATATCGGCTGTTGAAACCCCTTCGACCCCTAGACGCACCCAATCCCACCAAAATCTTTGAAGTCCAGGATTTGGCAGCAGAGGCGGCAATCAAAGGGACAAAACATAAAGTACTGAAAGTTTTAACCCGGAACAATTCCACCTTAGTTCGCCTGTTCAGACAAGAATCAGAAATTTTAAAGAAACTTAACCATCCGGGTATTCCTAAAGTTCAACCTGAAGACAATTATTTTACCGTTTCTGTCTCCCGCCGTGCCAGACCTTTACATTGTGTGGTGATGGAAAAAGTGGAGGGGACAAATTTACGACAATGGCTCAAACATAATCAACCCATTTCCGAAGCCAAAGCCATTGAATGGCTAAAACAGTTGCTCGATATCTTAGATACGTTGCACCAACAACAATATTTCCATCGGGATATTAAACCCTCGAATATTATGCTGCGACCTAATGGTCAACTGGTGCTAATTGATTTTGGGACAGTTTGCCAAATGAGCGGTACAGTTGTCCAACGGCTGATGGGAAAAGATGTAACCGGAGAAGGAGTTTTTTCACCCGGTTATACCCCTCCTGAGCAAATCAACGGTAATGCGGTTCCTCAATCGGATCTTTATGCCTTAGGACGTACATTTGTCCATTTACTGACGGGTAAACATCCTTTAGAACTAGAAACCAACCATAAAACAGGTGAATTAATGTGGCGCAAGCATACGCACAAAATCTCTGAACCCTTAGTCGATTGGCTTAACTATTTTATGGCTCCATTTGTCCATCGTAGACCGCCAAATGCGGCGTTTATTTTGCAGCATTTCCAGAAACAACCCCTCCCTCATCCAGATATACCCAAAACGTCTCCACTTCCCCTAGGGTTAATGATTCTCAATCTTGTCATTTTCTCAATTTTATTAGTATCCGGAGTCCTCTGGTTACAAGCCTACCAACAGCACCAGCGGCAGTTATCTCCTCAAGGGAATGTTCTGTTCATGCAGAGAAGTTGAAAGAAATTCATCCGATGTCCTAATCACCCTGGCGACTGCTATAATACAGAGCCGTTTTCTTTTGCCTATTGCCTATTCCCTATTGCCTTTCCCCATCACAACACTTATTCAGCAGACCCTAATTTAATTAGGGTCTGCTGAATAAGTATTTGAGTAGGGAGTAGGAGGAAAGGAGTTCAGGAGTTCAGGAGTTCAGGAGGAAAGAACAAAACGGTAGTGCGAGCGTCTCGCTCGCTAGTGATGCTAGGTTTTTCACAAATCCTATCTTATTTTCTTGCACTCCCTCAGCCGGAAAACTCCTGAGGGTCCTTCAAATATAAGGGTTTTCGACTTGTGCAGCCAGCCCTAATTAACCGGACTTGATATGAAAGCGCAACTACGAACCTAAAAAAAAGAGGGAAGAGTGTCTTTTTCTCTGCCCCCTTGCTGATTCTGTTGTTTGGCTTTTCCGCTTTCTTTCAACTTCTTGAGCAACATTTGCCGTTGCTTCTTCAGTTGTCTAGCTCTGGCGGAACCGCCTTTGCCTTTGTCATTTCGCCCTTGACGGCGAGGAGACTCCCAACTCTTGAGTCGTTGTGTCTTGACACTCCCCGGTCTCGCATACGCGGGGATTCTGCTGACAGAGTAGATTGTGGTAATTCCCACAATCTAACTCTCGCTACGGTAGTCAAACACCGTCTACCCAGTCGGTTTAGGTCAATGCCTAACTTTCTGGCTACTTTTCTTAAAATATTGGCACTGCCATTTAAATCGGCATTTACAATCGAGCCATTCCTATTACGATACAAACCACGCTTTACTCGTCTTCCTGATGCTTTCCACCCGTCTGGCTTTTCGCCAAACTTAGGCAGGGAGTCTCCATCAAGATAGCTAGCTTTGCTGGTGTAGGCTTCTTCTGTTACTTCTAAGTGAATACCATGAATTTCACACAGTTGCTGCAATCGGTCTTTAAGTTTGCCTAGGGGTATTTGAACAAATTTCTGATTGTTCAATCTACCTATATTGGCGTTGTTCTTAAACCCTTCATTCCAGCCTAAAACAATCTTACTTATGCCGTATTTAAGGCAGTGATTGATAATTAACCTTGCCGCTTTGTTGATACCGTCTTTGAGCCGATGATTACGCTTGCGGGTCACTCGGTCAAGCCAGCCATCCCAGTATCCCTGTGGCTTTCCTTCTTTCCTGGTTGAAACCTGTTTGTTCCAGTATTGATTGAATGCTTTCATTGCACGGGCATCAATCAGGAAAGAATTGCCCAAGGTGTCAACGCAAGCTGCTAGATTATCGGTTGTACCTAGGTCAATTGCTAAGGCTTGGTCATCAATACCTACGAATGTCTTCTGCTTGGGTATTTCATAGGAAGCTTCCAAATAGAATACACCGTTTTTAGGTAGAATAGTCCACTCTTTAACTTTAGTAACATCTAAGTTAGTCGGAACAGGTAGTCTAAAGCTATCAATTCCAAACCAACGTCTAACAGTCACCCCCAGAGAAAACTGAAGTTGACCACCAATTAGCTTGGGCTTTTGTCCCCCTGAATTCGGATAAGCTATCTTAAACAACTTTGACCCTTTGAGATAACCAGGTGGTTTAGGTCTATTTGGCAATCGCCCTTTAAACCAAGCCTGACGTAATCCTTTGTAGGATTTGAACGCTTCAGCGACACTTAATAGTGTTTGTTGGGCTGGTGTTGAGGGTAGAGACTGAGCAATCTGGCTTTTACCTATACTTGGCTCATAGATTAAATCAAACTTTCCCGTTAGGAGCAAGGCTCTCTTGAAAAAGACCTGACGAGCAAAGTATACGCCCATGTTGTAGAGTTTTCCTGACTGTTCACACAGGTACTCTAAAATCGCTTTTGTCTCTTTGTCGGGATGTAGCAGCATTTGCTGTACTCCCCTAGGCTTTTCGGTCTTAGCCATTATATTGGCAATTGACTTTTGTTGTTTGCACTATTGTAATCTACAATTAAATCAACTGTCAATCCGGAGAGATAAAATGCGGAAAAAGTCATACGAGTATAGGCACTATAACCATGCCATCGGCTTGTGTGTAGTCCACTTAGTCTGGGTACCCAAACGGCGCAAGAAAGTGCTAATAGGCAAGATTAGTGATAGAATATTTGAGATATTTAGCGAGTTAGCTACAGAAAAAGGTTGGCATATCAGAGCGCTTGAAGTAGCACCAGACCATATTCATCTGTTTGTTGAGATTCATCCGACAGATGCAATATATCAGGTGGCGAGAGCATTCAAAGGACGCAGTGCTAATTACCTGAGAAAGGAATTCCCTGAACTCAAGAAACTACCCTCCTTGTGGACAAACAGTTACTTTTTCTCTACCGCAGGTAATGTTAGTGCAACAACCATTCAAAGATATATCAATGACCCGCACCACGCCTAAGCACAATAGGTGGCTAAAGCCACTACCGTGCGTTCCTCCCCGTGTCTTTAGACCGGGGAGGAACGCAACGGAAGATTTCCTATGATCACCACCTCTGAATCTAAATGGGCTCTGAATCTAAATGGGCTCTGAATCTAAATGGGCTCTGAATCTGAATGGGCGGAGAGAGACTCGAACTCTCACGACCAGAGGTCGCCACATTTTGAGTGTGGTGCGTCTACCAATTTCGCCATCCGCCCTTGGATGCAACCTTTTCATTATAGCCAATAGATGTCGGTTGTAGCAAGGACTGATAAGCTTGAGAACTTGCCCATTGATCAATTTCCCGCGCCCTTAACACGGGGACGGGGTGGCTTAATTGGGCAGTTTGAGCGGATTTGAGCAGTTCTCCCAATTCCGAGTTACTGATATCATCATAGGCTCTGGCTTGGGCGATAAAGGCGTCGAGGTTTAGTTGGGGAGCTAGGGTTGGTGAACCGCCAGCGAGTTTCATCAGCACCGACATCACCACTCTGGGATTCTGAGTTGCCAGCAGCGCTGCGCGATCGCAGGAAAATTCCGCACACCTTAACCATTCCAGCATCTGTTCCTGAAGGCTTTGGGCAATTACAGCGCCCCAAGTTGGCAGTAAAGACGCCGCTAAAATCATAATGTTAAGCGGTGTCAGATAAACCCCATGCTCACACTTGAGATGTCCCAATTCGTGAGCAATCACCGCCTGAATTTCTTCGGGGGTCAGCATATCGATTAAAGCGGTGTGCAGGACGATAAATGGCTGCTTACCCCGCATGGCAAAGGTATAAGCATTTGGCACGGGATGCTGCTGCACGTATAGTTGAGGGGGTTCTAAGTCCAGGGTTTTGCAGGCGTCTAGCAGTAAATTATGCAGGTGTGGTAGCTGATTTTCGCCTACCAAAACACTGGCAGCAATATTATTCAGGTAAAAGAATTGTTCCGCCAAGGGTCCGAGGAGATTTCGCACCATCAAGTCCAGTCCAGGGAACTGCTTCAAGGCTTGGGTGGCTTGGAAATCAAGGGGATGACGGAACTGGTCTGCCTTTAGACCAACTAACAGTGTTTGGGTCATAGGTTATTGGTCGTGGGTCATGGATCTTATGTCTGAAGTCATTGGTTGCTCCAATGACGTCTAATCTCTAGTGTATCGAGAAGCTGAGCCTAAAACATCGGTTCAGTTGTCGAATCATCTTCGGAAATTACGAAAAAACGGTCATCTCAGATACAAAATTCCCTCCGATTTGATCGATAAGCGATCGCTCCCCCAGCTCCCCCAGCTCCCCCAGCTTCCCTTATCTGCAAGTGCAAGGTATCACCCTTCAGATAGCCATTGTTTAACCCGCTTTAAACTGTCCCAGTCAGGCTTCCTATTCAGTCCATCCTCAATACTCTCAAAGACATCCTGACGAACTTGAGAATCCGTCGCCATCATCTGCTTAACGATGTCGATGTGTTTACGCACCCCAGTTTGCCCGGTTTCCAACATCGCTACCGCTAGGTTTACTCGCGCTTGGGGCGCATTGGCATCAATTTTCGTCCCCTTAAGCGCTACTTTATATGCCCGTTCCGCTTGGTCATCCAGCAAATACAACCAAGCCAGACAACTCCAAGCAGCGGCGTTTTTCGGGAAGCGATCGCACAGTTGTTTAAATACAGGAATCAGGGAATCAGGTCCCTCACCCGCGTTGTAGCGTTCTAAGCCACTCTCGAACAGAGAATTAACAGTTTCGGTCATAGATTCAATTTTAGGTTTACCGCGATCTGATTTTAAATGCAGTAGGGGTTTGGTTACCAAACCCCTACTCCCGTCCTATTCCCCCGTTTTTAACTAAACGCCAAAGGATTTACCACAGCCACAGGTTTGATTAGCGTTGGGGTTGGTGAATTGGAAGCCTCCCCCAATCATGGCATTGCTGTAATCTAAGACCAAACCGTACAGGTACAGGATGCTTTTGGGATCACATATTATTTTGAAGCCCTCGTAGTCAAACACTTCATCGTTATCCCGTACCTTACTCGGATCTTCAAAATCCATCATGTAAGACATCCCGGAACAGCCCCCCTGACGGACACCAACCCGCAAGTATAGGTCTTGTCCTTGTTGGTCTCGCAGCGCCACAATATGCTTGAGGGCTTGTTCGGTCAGTTGGATACCTCGTTGCTGTGTTGTTGCTTGTGTCATGAGTATGTTGTAACTCCTGGTTAGGTTAAACTTGGATGATGAACGACTGATGTTCGACGCTTATGGATCAAGTTTATCGAGACTGACCCCTTAACGTGTATTTACCCCATAAAAATTTTCTGGGGAACTCCTTTCTCTAAACAATGAAGCGCAGCCCGGAAGGTATTGCGGTTTAGCGTATCGCGGAAGTCTCCACCCTCAACAGACGGATTTTCGTAGCCGTCAGGCGAGAATGAACGGCTGTAGGGTGGGGATGACTAGCGAGAAACCGGAGGAACGGAAGTTTCCAATACATCTGGCAACGGCAGTCTATCAATTCAGTCTTCAATCAGTTGAGTAACCCTATTATTTTGCGTTGCAACTATTAGCACGCTAATACTATCATGTATATTGGTTGCTGACCCCCTTGGGCGTATGGACATCAGACAGGCTAATTCCGAAGTAGCAGTAATATGCTTGCCGCAGAAACATCGCAGCCAAGGAAAGAATATGACCACTGGTTCCCTTCGACTACGCTCAGGGGTAAAAGAAAAGCCAAGCCATGTTGTACGAACAAAGAATAACGACCTGCGGAAGGCGGGTTGCTGCCTGGGTTCACCCTTTGTTGAGGTGATAAAGACTCCTTTGAGTTAGAGATGCTGTGTAAGACCAATTTGTATTGCTACAAATTAGCAACGGCAAGCGAGACAGGAAGCGATGATGGTTGTTTCAATGAAGCTGCGGCTTCAGCGGATCTTGCCGGAGTACTTCACTAGGAGTATCTATTATTAATCTATTATTAATCATGGCTGACCTGCCATGATTTTTGCACTTATTGCCAAATACCCTATGTCTGCTCTCAATCGCAATACTCGTCGTCGGCTCAAACGGTTACCCCAAATACCCAGCGTCTGGGAAGGGGATCGCCGTTCTTTAGTGACTGTATCCGATCAGGGTGATTTTGATGCTGAGGGTAATAATGAGTGCATTCTTTGGGTGGATGGCTCAGAAGGAATTGTCCGGGCGATGGATATCGTCTCCTCAGAAATGGGACCTGAAGCGATTGTTCGCACGTTATTACGAGCCATGGAACATCCCCAAAGTCCGGCTCGACCCGCCCGTCCCTCTAAAATTGTGGTACGCGATCGCGAAGTTCAGTTTTTATTGCGCGGGGTGCTGCAAGAGTTGGAGATTGCGATCGATTATGTCCCCGATTTACCCCTGATTGATGAGTTATTTCGCGGGTTTGAGGAAATTGCCCTCCAGCGCCAGCCGCCATTACCCCCGAAGTATGCGGATCTATTGATTGGTAAGGCGTATGACTTATGGAAAGATGCGCCTTGGGATATCTTGGCTGACCATCAGATCCTGAGTGTGGAATTAAATCGCTGGGATGTGGGTGAGTTTTACGTCTCGGTTATGGGGATGCTGGGTGTGGAGTATGGAATTCTGCTCTATCGTTCCTTGGATTCACTGCAACGGTTTCGGGAGTCGGTCGTCAATCAGGAATCGGTCGAGGCGATGGAACAGGCATTTTTGGGACAAGATTGCTTGTTTATTACCTATCAAGCGGCGGATGAGGACTTTGAAGATGATGAGGATGTAGATTTAGCCGATTTATCCGTTGAAGAGATTTTACCGAGTTTTGGTGCGGTGCATCCATTAGAGGGAATGCGCCCCTTCCTGGATGAGGAAGAAGCCCTACTTGTCTATATGGCGCTGGAAGCCCTGCATCGATTTTTCCAAGGATCATCCCGAAAATTAGCGGCGGATGATTTTCCGGCGATGAACAAGCGCTTCCGCATCCCTATCCCTATAGATACGGAAGAGGAAGATACGGAGTCAAAATCAATCGCGTCTATTAAAGTGTCTACACGACCAGAGGTAGCCTCTGAGTTATGGGAGATGGCGATTGATGATGATATGGATGACGAGGACTGGGATGAGGATGAGGATGAGGAGGAACTGGAACTTCCGCTACGGGATGACTTAATCCCGAAAGATTCCTACCTGAGTTTGGGGATGATGCCCTGGGAGAGTATAGCACTGCTACAGGAGGATATTGATTTTTATCAGTCTCAAGACGCCCCGCCCCTAGGAGAAGGCTTACCTGTGGTGTTAATTCAAACCACTCGCCCAAAAGCCAAAGTGTTAATCGAGCAAATTCAAACAGCCGGGGGACTCAAGGGGATTGGCTTTAACCCTGGAGAAGATCCTCTAGTTGGCGATCGCTACGATTTGGGCATTTTGCAAACAGGAGATAATTATCTATACCTATTTGGTGAGTTTCCTGAAGCTGATCCGACTCATACGGCGAATCGTGAGCATTGGGAAAAACGGTGTCTAAAAACGAAGGGCTACTGTGGGTTAATTATCGCCAGAGGACTCAAAGGTGCTTCCCGTGGTAATCCTCAACCCAAGGATATGATGGCATTCTTTGAAGCGCGATCGCTCTCGGTTAAAGAGTTAGGATTAGGGCTGTTACAGCTTATGCCTGTGTTTGAATTTTAAAATTACAGCGTGGGTCTGACAACTCCCCCAAACCCCCTGCTCAGATAAATCCAGCACGGGGGAGTAAAGGCATCACACTTACGCAAAGCCTCTATGTGTAGGGTGGGGAGAGCGTAGCCTAACCCACCTTTGCCACGATATGTGGTGTAGCTGCGTAAGTCCTGTTGGATTAATGTGCGATCGCATCACCTGTACCAAAATCTGTAAACTGACGCACTTCGGGTTCATGGAAGGCTAAAACGATATCTTGTTTCGGTACTCCCATTTTGACTAATCGGTTGGCAATACCCTCTAATGATTCAGACGCGCTATTCAGCAGCCCCTAATTGGATCGGGTCACCCTTTACTCTAAATCATTGGTAGAAGCATCTGGCGTATCATCTTGCGTTTCATTCGCTGTATTCTCAGTTGCCGTAATGTCTGACGTTACATCGCTTTCAGACAAATCTTCAACCGGAACAGTTGGAGGTTCATACCGATGAATGCAAATTCGGTTCAGGCGGGGGCCTGCGGCGGAGATAACTTTTAACTCTAGATTCTCATAATTTAAAACTTCCCCTTGCAGCGGAATTTTTTGGAACTGATATAATAAAAAACCCGCCAAGGTTTGATATTCATCGGTTACTGGTAAATTTAAATCCAAAAGTTCGTTAACCTCTTCTAAATCCATTTGAGCTTGAACTAAAAAGGTTTGTTCATCCACAAGTTGGATCGGTATTTCTTCAGGGCTTTCCGGTTCCGGGTTATCACCAATAATTTCTGCCACCAAATCCTTCAGCGTCACTAAGCCAGCCGTACCGCCAAACTCATCCACCACCATCACCATTGCCAAGTGCGATCGCTGCATCAAGGGTAGGAGTTCGCTCAAGGGGGTAAATTCCGGGACAAATCGGGCGGGACGAATCCAGGGTTCAATCGGTGTATCTAAGGTTAATTTTCGCTCCGATAAGGGTTTAGCTAACTCTTTAAAATGGATAATCCCGCGAATATCATCCAGAGATTCCCCTGTTACCGGATAGCGAGAATGGTTGGTATTGGCAATTTCTTCTAACACCATTTGCACCGTTGCTGTGCTGGAAATGGCATCAATGCTGGTGCGCGGAACCATCACCTCAGTTGCCAAAACTTCGCCAAATTCAAAAACATTATTCAGTAACTCTCGTTCTTCGGCTTCTAAACCCGTGGATTCCCGCTCGGTGGTAATAATTAACTGTAACTCTTCGGGGGTCACTTGGTTATTCCACCATCCTCCCGTATATTGCACACCAACCAGCCGTAATAAACAGCGCGTTGATTGGTTCAAAATCCAAATAAACGGATTGAAAAATCGGGCAATCACCAGACTCGGAGGACCCAAAAACCGAGCCAACTCTTCAGAATACAGCAACGCCACAGATTTCGGACAGAGTTCACCGAGAACAATTTGCAGATAAGCAATCAGGAAAAATCCCACCGGAATTGCCAGAGAATGAGCGATTCCTTGAACCATCTCTGGGGGTAAAGGCAATTTAGTCAGTACAGCAGCAACGAAAACGGCGACAGTATTCTCGCCAATCCAGCCCAAGGCTAAACTGGATAGAGTAATGCCTAACTGAGTCGTTGAGAGTAGACGCTCAATGCTCTGTTGTAAGGATTGAACGGTTTTAGCTTGCACATCCCCCGCATCAACCAATTGGTTAATCCGCGATCGCCGCACCGAAACCATGGAAAACTCAGCCGTGACAAAAAAGGCATTGATGGCAATCAAAAGCAGGACTAATAATAATCGCAACAGCATGTCCCGGCTGGTAAGGGGAGTAGAAGCACTCGCAGTCAGAAAAATTAAGTGGGCAACCATAAGAACGGTAGCAGGTAACCAGCAAAAGCAGTTCTACTGCTTCTTTGAGCAGATCCACAACGGTACTTCACAGACAGCCTCTTTCTAGGGGACTGTATTGATTGACAAATACCGTTTAACATACAGCGAGCAATAGAACTGAACGTAAGAAAAACATTTGCACTAAACCTGCTGGGAGCATATTACCTTTGTCAGTTGAGTTGAGAGACGTAGGCGGAACCTTCTCGTACTCGCCTAGGAGAACTCGAATAGGAGAACTCGAAGGGTAGAGTAACCCAATGTTAGGGTTAACCGTTTAGGTTTGGCGATCGCTCTACCCAACCTACTGGAATTTTATATGCTTTCATGCTTAATGATCCCAACCTGCTCCGTTACCATTTACCTGGCGACAGGGATTTCGGACATTTTCAGCTTAAGTTTTTGATCGGGATAATCAGTGAGGGTTAACGAAAGCGCTTTGGCGTCATCCAGCAATGCTGTAGGAATACTCACCGTACCCGAAAATTCCTCACCATTGGACGGCAATTCTCCCGGTAACCCTTCGGTAATCGCACTCAAGGCTCGACCTTTGTCGTCGGTAACATTTAAAAAACTATAAAGAAACCGAACCGGATTATCGCCCTCATTCTTCAAACTAACATCCAGCAACAACGAGCCTCCCTGAAGATTGGCGGAACGAACCTCCAACGTGACCCCCCGATCCTGACTTTTGAGCGGTAAATTTTGATTCGAGCCATTACTGGTAAACGATGTCTCTGTGTCGAATACATCCGATTCAGATGATTCTTCTTCACGTTCAGATTGCTGATTCTCTGCGGCTGACTCGTCTGGCTTATCCGTCTCAGTCTGGCTCTTTGACTCAGAGTCGTTATTATCGGAATTAGAATCTTCATCCTTATCTTGGTCATGGATATAGGCGTGAACGTTGACCAGGATCTCCCGTTCGCTCAACAGCGCAACCTCTTTGTCACCCGGCTCAACCTCCTGGTTATTTGCCAGCTTCTTCGTCGGGCGAACATCGGGCTGAGTCACACCTTTAAGAGCTTCATGACCTAGGGAAAATCCCCACATGGCACTCACAAAGCCGGCACCTAACATCATTGCCAGCAGAATCAGAGTGAGTGCTACAGTCGAGTTGAATTTCATTACTGATTCAAGTTATAGAAGAAGAGTAACACGACTTATGGTTATAGCGCATCGAGATAAGTGACAGATTACACTAACGCTGAAGGTAATACCCCCGAAGCCATCATCAGGTGGGCAAGATTTGTCAAGAATAGCATAAAGCCAGATGACAGCTCACAGACCTTTATACAGCATTATCATAAATCTCAGGACTAGATTACTCCACGGAGTAGTCCTCTCCATTTTAGTTTTTGTCGCCGCGTTGATGTAAAAAAAGTTGATGGCAAATGTTGCATTTAATTAAGACGCTGGATCGGCGGCGCGATCGCTATGTGAATCTGCCAACATCACCATTATTCTCCTAGTGGAGTTTAGCTTCAAATACCCACCCCTTAACAAGAGGCGACAAAGCCGATAACATAAAACTTGTCAGCCGGCTGCTGTTTGCCCTAGAGCCTCTACTAGGAGAATCCTTCTAGAATGGGCGGCAAGGGAATATCACTCAACTGTTGCTACAGGATATCCAACTCCGATTACTATAATATAGTAAAGAGACAGATTCACCAGGGTTGGCCGAGCGGTTGAGGCAGCGAACTCATAATTCGCCCTAGGCAGGTTCAACTCCTGCACCCTGGATTTTATTTTGACATCCTCCCCCGCTCAAGTGGCTTATATCTAGCCGCTACCGTGGCAATGGAGCTTCAAAGAAAAACTCAGTCCCTTCAATTCGGGGGCTGCCTTGGGGTCTAAAGCGATCAGAGACAGGCAATAAGCGTACTGAGGTGTCAAAAGGATTCGGTAAATCCGGTGTGCGAATCACTGGATCACTGGCAAACTGTTGGTTTAACATGTCCTCGTAGAGGATATTAATCAATTCGGCATCTCGCTCCAGTTCCAAATCTGGAAACCCCGCATTCCCTATTCCACCTGGACCAATAATATAGTTGAGCTGACGTCCGAGACTGCGGTTTTCGTAAAACGTTCCCGATTCGTTGAAAAAAGCTCGCTCAAAGGTATCGGGAATCGTTTCTAGGCGGACTGGCTCAAAGTCTGAGGGTTCAGTTTGTGCCAGTGCTGTGCTTGCCATTATCGTGGAAGCCGCAACAACCAACCCCCTGAGCAATATCCTCAACCCCTTATGCATAATTCTTCGCCTCACTTTTCCTCAATCATATTCTGATATTTGAATTCAGTATAGTAGTGATTGGATTTTCACCATCTGACTATCATGGCTGACAACAGTAAACCATTGCTTTCTCTGGATACTTCACCCCAATTAACCTCTCAACGTCAGTTACTGCTGGATTTATTTTGTCAACTGGCTTACAAAGAGGGAGACTTCGTTCTCTCGTCGGGACAGCCCAGTTCCTATTACATTAATGGCAAACAGGTTACGCTGCATCCTCACGGAGGATTAGCAATTGGACAATTGCTACTGTCTCTCCTTCCCCAAGATACTCAAGCTGTTGCAGGTTTAACCTTGGGCGCTGATCCGATTGTCAGCGCTGTGAGTGTGGTGTCCGCGATCGCAAATCGACCTATTCCTGGTTTAATTATCCGTAAAGAAACCAAAGGACATGGGACAAGGGCATATATTGAGGGTCCTTCTTTGCCAGTCGGCGCTAAGGTTGTGGTGTTAGAAGATGTGGTAACCACAGGACAATCGGCAATGAAAGCCGTTGAGCGGCTGCGAGAGGCGGGGTATCAGGTGAATCAGGTGCTGGCTTTAGTTGATCGACAGCAAGGCGGTGCTGAATTTTACCAGTCGGTTGGGTTAGAGTTTCAGGCGGTGTTTACGATTCAGGATATCCAACAACGCTATCAGCATCGTCTACATCAGTAGAGGTTGCTGAATAAGTCTGGTGGTGGGGGTAGAGAGCTGGGGAAGCGGTGTAGAGACGTGCCATGGCACGTCTGGGAGCTGGGGGAGCGAGTAAAACAAATGACCAGACTTTCCACGGTATTTGGGGCAATGTGTGTAGGGGCGGGTTTCACTACTATCTTTTCGGTTGCATCCAGATGTGACTAAACCCGCCCAGACGCGCCATGGCGCGTCTCTACAATAGTTTCTAGACTTCCCGTGAAAAGTCAGAACAAATGACAAATGACAATCATCAAGCCAATCCCTGAGAGACAAAACCTGCCCAATAATAGGGATAAGAAAAAGGCTGTTTCTCCTTTGCCAACAAGTGCAAACGCTGCTGTTGTACCTGAATCTTATCCGCTAAATCCTGCCACTTCTGGCACTCAGCCACATCACCCTTAATTTTGGCATCATTCCGCCGAGTCACCGCCTGATCATACTGCTGTTGCAACGACTGACCCATCTCCCCTTGATAATTCCTGGCAAACTCCTCTCCAGTTAAATTCCGCAATTCAATCTGCCCCTGCTGTAACGCCTGAGAACGGCTCATCCCCGCCTGACGAAAATTGTAGTAAAAAATCGCTAATAGGGCGCTGGCTAAGTCCTCTACCGACCACTGCGTACTCACCACACTCCTGGCTCCAGCACAGAGAAATCCTGTGGCTAAACTGAGTAAATCATCAGTAAGTTCGTTAACACTAAAATTGACTTCGCAGCAGCAGGCAAATACATCTGATAAATTGGGCATTCGCCAACCGGGGCTGATGAGTTGACTCAAGGTTAGAGAACCATCCCCTAATACTAAATAAGAGTCTAGGGGTTGCATCGGATTCGATGTGGCATGATGGCTAGAGTGGAGAACTTGCACCTGTGACGCTAGGGTTTTGTATTCGGTTACTGTCGCCTTGCGCCCTTGCAAGCGTTTGTCAGCAGAAACGCCGTAGGATTGGGCAAGGGTTTCGCACTCGTAGCGGGTGAAGAGTAAGTCTTCTGTAGCATCTTCAACGATACCCATAGTGGGCTGATTTGGGATTGGCGGGCGTTGGTGGCAATAATAGAGAATTTGGCAGCTTGGTACAATGCGAATCCGGAATAAATCGCCTAAATAGGTGGTGGGAGTTACGGTTACTTTGGGTTGAGGTTTTTTGCTAGTCACTAACCCCCGTGTTTCTCCATTTTCCTTACTTTTCACGGGATTTAGAAAACCTCTCTCCAAACCTCTCTCCTGCAAGGAGAGAGGCTTTGAATTTTCCTCCTTCCGGTAGAACGTCTCTATCCCATCAATCGGTAACGCGGCAAAGGGCATTTGATGTAGCCACAAATATGGCACAATAATTAATTCCTCAATTCCGGTGAGATACTGAGAAATTAAATCCTTTAACTGCAAACGCTGGGCAAGTTCTTGCAGAAATGCCCCCATGTTTCCTCGCCATTCTGCATTTGCCCCAATATAGGAATCGAACCAGTTTTCAAGTATCCAATTCTGGAATGTTTCAATTCCCTGTCCCTTACAGGTATAAACTTGTGGACTCTGATCCTTAAGCAGGATAAAAATATGAGTATCATCATCTGTAGTATAGAAACTCAGCAAAGCAGTAGTATCATTTGGGATTAACTCCTGCATCTGGTCTAAATTCAGATGTTCCACCTGAATTTGTCCCGCTAATACCGGATCATAACGGCGTAGTTGTTGCCAAATCTGTTGTTTTTGTGCCTCTAATCTCTGAATTTCTGCTTGGTTTGCTGATAGTGCTTTCCCATCGGGCAATCGACGACTCCCGGTTAATACTGGCGTCGCTTCTGCTTGAGAACTAAACCGTAGGGCATTAATCCGCTGGTGTAATTCCTCATAGTCGATTAACAATTCTTGGACTTCTGGAGTAATTTCTCCCCCTAGGTTAAGCACATCACTCGCCATCAAGTCAACTAAGCGTTGACAACGGAAGCGTTCGGTATATTCTAAAGCTTTGCCAATTTTACCGATATTCAGATAAGCTTGGATGATTCTTTCGTACACATAAATTGAATCCGCGAGTATCTCTTGGCGTCGTTCTTCATCAATCATCCAGTTACGGCTTTGTTCGACAGCTTTGATGGCTAGTTCATAGCTTTTAATCGCTAATATAAGATCGTGATCATCCCAGGCGAGGTTGCCTAAATTCAGGCTAGTTCTGAAGCACTCAATTGGGAAGTTATTAGGAGTATAGACAAGTAAAGCGTTTTTACAATGTGCGATCGCGGCTTCTATATTTTCCGCCCTATCTCCCTGTATTCTATTACTATAGACATTTCCCAGATTGTGTTGAGTCATTGCCCAATTTTTGGGAAAGTCTGACTGGGTATAGACAAGTAAAGCGTTATTACAATGTGCGATCGCGGCTTCTAGATTCTCAGCCCTATCCCCGCGTATTCTATAACTGTAGGTAGCCGCCAGATTGTTTTGAGTCATTGCCCAATCTTGGGGAAAGTCTGACTGAGTACGGACAAGTAAGGCGTTATGATAATGTGCGATCGCTGCTTCTATATTCTCTGTCATATCCCCGCCCATTCTATTTCTATAGGCATTCCCCAGATGGGTTTGAGTCATTGCCCAATATTGAGGAAAGTCTGACTGGGTATAGACAAGTAAAGCGTTATCATAATGTGCGATCGCTGCTTCTAGATTCTCTGCCTTATCCCCGCCTATTCTATTACTGTAGGCATTCCCCAGATTGTTTTGAGTCATTGCCCAATCTTGGGGAAAGTCTGACTGGGTACGGACAAGTAAAGCTTGATGATAATGTGCGATCGCGGCTTCTAGATTCTGTACCCTATTCCCGCGTATTCTATCACTATAGGCAGCCGCCAGATTGTTTTGAGTCATTGCCCAATCTTGGGGAAAGTCTGACTGGGTAAGGACAAGTAAAGCGTTCTTAAAATGGGCGATCGCTTCTTCTAGATTCTCAGCCCTATCCCCGCGTATTCTATAATTGTAGGCAATCCCCAGATTGTTTTGAGTAGCTGCCCCATTTTGTGGGAAAGTCTGACTGGGTACGGATAAGTAAAGCCTGATGATAATGTGCGATCGCCGTTTCTATATTGTCAGCCCTATCCCCGCGTATTCTATTTCTATAGGCAATCGCCAGATTGTTTTGAGTGGTTGCCCATTGCTGGGGAAAGTCTGACTGGGTAAAAACAGTAGCAACGGCTTGATATCCAGCAATAGCAATTTCTTTGTTACTCGCGATATTCCCTAAAGGAAACTCTTGAATCAAAATACTGAAATTGCCAATAGTCGCAGCGATAAATTTAGCCGCGCCTGGTTCAACTTCAGTCAAGGTTTTCTTTACCCACGCTGCCAATATCTGGACGAAGTTATCATCCAGCTTATCCAGATTATTGTGTAGCAGAGGGTAGATTGACTGAGGACTATCATCAGTTGCGACTGCCTCTAATACAGACCTCAAGAATTTGAGATAATCTTGAGGTGTTACCGAGGTTGAACCCAACCCTCCCAACCCCCCTTCATCACTAGGAAAGCGGGGAGTATTTCTCCCCTCTCCTTGCAGGAGAGGGGCAGGGGGAGAGGTTGAATAAATCCCCAACATTTCCGCTAATTTTGCTGCTAACGCTAGTAACCAATTCGCGGCATTCTCATTTCCCGCCTCTGCCATTTGTGCCGCAAATACTACCATTACCTGCACGAACTCCTCATTCACTAATTCGGAGTTCACCTGCAATAATGATAATTCTTCCCCATCGGGACAAGTTAACAGGGATTGAATCAGATTAATATAGGCAGTCATTCGTTGTTCGTCCATTAGTATTTATCCTCGGTATTCAGAACGTTTACATAAACAAAAGATTGAACAGAAATGATTAAGTTTTAGTCGTTTATCTCCCCTGCTGCTTCAAAAGGGGGGAGAAATTGAATTCCCATTTGTTAGAAGGATTAGAGGCATATCTACACCTCCACCACCTTAAACGCCTGATAAAACCCCCGCCAATTTTCCTCTGCTTCCAAGTTAACCCACAATTGATACAACCGTTCAGTATCCCAAATCGGTGCAGGTTCCTCCTGATTCGGTTTTAACCAGGGAAACTCTAACCAGCGATTCACCACAATCCCCAGAAACTCCTCTTTGCCTAGACTATCGAATGTCATATCTTCACACATTGCCCCAAGCTGAGGCACAAGAATTGTTTCTCCCGTGAGTCGATTCTGTGGCGCAAACGCGGCTGATGGACACATTACATACTGACTCTCACTGCCGCGATTCAGTAATAATAAATGTCCCGCATCACCCTCTAAATCAATATGCATCATTGAGGGAATATTTACCCCAATCACAGGTTGTTCTCGCGTCTTCCCCACAGGAACCACTAATTTTCTATCCCCCGGATTAACCGGAGTAAATCGAATCCAATCTGCTGGAGAATCCGCCTGCTTTACCAACCCCTGCCAAATCCAATCCAATTGCCATCGGGGAAACTTATCCTCCCACAACCACTGATAAACCACCTCCCACGCGCCTTTTTTACCCCGTTGTCGCTGAATTAACGGCGCTGTATTCACGCCATCTTGTGCCATTTCTTCACCAAACACCTCCACCAGCCGCCGAATTACATTTTGTACGGTTGTATTAATTGAGGTTTGACAATTAACCCCCTGTAACGGTTCTGTCTGACTCATTTGTTTAGCGATTTCCCGATGAGACGGCTGAGACTCCCGACGCTGAAACCGCAGCGGAAAGAAGATGCGTTCTCTAAGATGTTTATCAGTAAAGTTTTGTGGAAACAACTGCTGGTTGATATCGTCCAGAAAGTTTTGATTTTAATTCATAGTGTTAACCCTATATTTTTGACAGTTTCACCCTCATCCCCTAACCCGCTTTTATCCCCCTCCCGTCTCCCTTCAGCGCCTAACTTTTTAGGAGAAGTCTAGAAACCTGAGTCGGGGCGGGTTTAGTCACATCTGGATGCAACCCAAAAGATAGTAGTGAAACCCGCCCCTACACAATCTCTCACTCAAAACCAGGTTTCCTTGAACGAAGCAAAGGATCAAAACTTACCTCCCTTCGTTGTCTCACATACCGTGAAAAGTTAGCTGCTTGCTCCCTTTTTGTTCCCCTCTTGCTCCCCTCTTGCTCCCCTCTCCCGTGCCATACAAGTAAAACATCCTTAGTCCTCCCCCCTCGCAGGGGGGAATGAGGGGGGTTGGGAGAGGGGCTGGGGGTGAGGGCTGGCTTAACTTGACCTAGATAGCAAGCCTTGCGCCCCTCCATTTAACGTAGCAAAACCGATGTAACTTGTCAGTAGAAATACCCTAAAAAATAAAACCTACTATTTCCAGCTATTTCCGATTATTTCCCTCTATTTATAAACCGTTGCGCCCTATTTGTAGATGATTATCTGTAATTTAGCGCCACACCAATCAAATAATTTTTTCTAACTATCTACTTGCAGTTTTCAATCTATTTTTCCCATCGCCACACTAGACCTTATAACCCCAAAATTAACGAGGTCAAGCCATGAAATTCTCAACATCCAAAACCTGGAAAAAGAAACTCTGGCTATTAGCCGAATTCCTAATTCCTAATCTCATCGGCTGGTTGTTCAAATCCAACCTGGAACCGGGAGTGAGTCTTTGCTTTCTGCTGTGGAATTGGCTAATGGATGAGAAGACGCAATCTGATGAACGCCAACGCCGCAAATCCTTGCTCATGTTCTTAATTATTTCTGGTATGGCGTTAGCGATATCATTCAGTTTTCCTGCTTCCTCTGTAGATTGTGAGACATCCATTAACCCTCAAATTGGTCATGATTTATAGTAGAAGGCAGAAGGTAGAAGGTAGAAGGGAATAGGAGTGCGAGCGGTTCGCCTACTTCTTACGGTTGCACAATTGACGGCTTTTTACCCATTAACCAATAGGTTTTCATCTTACCCTTACCTTTAACCCGGATAAACCCCCGTTCGACTAACTCATACTTGTCTCGCAAACGTTGGTACGTTGTCTCAGTCACCTGAATTTTGTCCGGTTTACCGCGAGATTCCATGCGACTAGCGATATTCACCGCGTCACCCCAAATGTCATAGCTAAACTTAGTCGTGCCAATGACGCCAGCAATAACGACTCCGGTATTAATCCCAATCCGCAAACGAAAATTCTTACCCGTTGAGGTGTTGATTTGTTCAAGGCTTTGTTGCATATCCAGTGCCATTTGCGCGATCGCATCGACATGGTTGATCTGAGGGGTAGGCAGTCCGCCAACCACCATATAAGCATCACCAATGGTCTTAATTTTTTCCAAGCCATGCTTTTGGGCTAATCGATCAAACGCCGAAACGATCATATTGAGCAAGCTAACTAGCTCTTGGGGAGAAATTTGACCCGCTAGTTGAGTGAACTTTACCAAGTCGGCAAATAAAATTGTCACATCCTCATGTTTCTGGGCGATTAATCCTGGCTCATGTTGCAACTGCTTGGCAATGGGTTGGGGCAGAATATTCAGTAACAAGTTCTCAACTTTTTGCTTTTCCCGTTTTAAAGCCGCATCGGTTTGCTTGCGTTGGGTAATGTCATGAAAGAAAACCGAGAGTCCTTCATAGGAGGGAAAAGCTCGCACTTCAAACCAACATCTGATCGGTGGGTAGAAGGCTTCAAACGTGACAGGAGTCTGTTGATCCATTGCTTTGTGATATTGCCGATCAAATTTTGAACCCACCGCATCGGGAAAAGCATCCCAGAAATTCTGGCGCAGTAATTCTTCAGGTTGGCGCTGTAAAATTTGAGCGCCGACTTGGTTAATATAGGTAAACCGCCATTGCCTATCCAAGGCAAAAAACCCATCAGTCATGCTTTCCAGGAGTTCGACGACTTGCTGATCTGAGACTCGCTGTTTGGCTTCGACTTCTCTGCGCCTAGCAATTTGGCGATTTAACCGAGTTATATTCAACCGTAGTTCCATTTGGTTAATCACCTGACGGCTGAGGGCTTGTAGGGCGTTGATCTGTTGCGGTGTGAGATCGTGAGGAATCTGATCAATCACACAGAGGGTTCCCAGGGGAAAACCATCTTTTGTCACCAAGGGAGCGCCAGCATAGAATCGGATATTGGGATCAGACGTTACCAGAGGGTTCCCCGCAAACCGCTCATCTTCTAAGGCGTTGGGTACAACCATGATATCTTCCGGATTAAGAATAGCATGAGCGCAAAATGCCTGGTCTCTGGGTGTTTGTGTCGCATCGATACCAACTTTGGATTTAAACCACTGGCGATTTTGATCAATCAGGCTAATCAGGGCGATGGGAGTCCCACAGATGTGCGAGGCTAACGTCGTCAGGTCATCAAAATCTTGTTCGGGTAGAGTATCAAGAATGTTGTACCCTTGAAGAGCCTCGATCCGCTCGGCTTCGTTGGGGGGTACGGGTGCAGCTTGCATTGGAGGTTGGGCAGAGGAACGCTGATGCGGCTGATGCGATCGCAGCGATGCTATCGTGTTATATAAACCTTTACCGAGTTTTGCCAGCCATCTGATGATACTGACAATTCCTCTAATCAGATTTTTTTTTAACCTTCTACGTTGACGATTCGATTTAAACAAGGGTTAACGGTCTTAAGACGCTGCACAATTTATATAAATAATAGCCAGATGACTTGAAGGATGAAGATTCATGACTTACTGATAACTATTTTGACTCAAACCGCGAAAACATGCATAAGTCCCAAGAATCAATTCCGACTAATAAAAAAGAAAAAAAGGTGGGTATTACCCACCCTTTTTTTCTATGTGTTATAATATAAAGTTAGCTTTGCTTAACTGGTTCCTTGGCTAAGAACTTTTCCAATTCGGTCAACGCATCCGCATCAACCTTGGTTTGCATTGGGCAGAACTTGGGTCCACACATTGAACAGAATTCAGCCGTTTTATAGATATCTGCTGGCAACGTTTCGTCGTGATATTCTTTTGCTCGGTCGGGGTCTAGTGACAACTCAAACTGGCGATTCCAGTCGAAGTTATAACGGGCGCGGGAGAGTTCATCATCTCGGTCTCGTGCGCCGGGACGCTGGCGTCCAATATCGGCAGCATGGGCAGCTATTTTATAAGCAATTAAGCCATTTCGCACGTCTTCAGCATCGGGCAATCCTAAGTGTTCTTTCGGCGTCACATAGCACAGCATCGCTGTCCCATACCACCCTGCCATAGCTGCCCCGATCGCGGACGTGATATGGTCATAACCGGGAGCAATATCGGTGACCAAAGGTCCTAACACATAGAACGGTGCTTCGGAACACTCTTCCATCTGCTTCTTGACATTAAACTCAATTTGATCCATCGGCACATGACCCGGACCTTCCACCATCACTTGTACATCATGTTCCCAAGCGCGGCGAGTTAGTTGTCCCAAGGTTTTCAGTTCTGCCAATTGCGCTTCGTCAGAGGCGTCATGGGTACAACCTGGACGCAGGGAATCGCCTAAACTGAACGAGACATCGTACTTCTTGAAAATCTCGATAATATCGTCGAAGTGGGTATAGAGAGGATTCTGCTTATGGTGGTGCAGCATCCACTTCGCTAGGATACCGCCACCGCGAGAGACAATCCCGGTGAGGCGATTTCTCACCAAGGGTAGATGTTCAATCAGAAGTCCGGCGTGGATGGTTTGGTAATCAACTCCCTGCTGGGCGTGTTTCTCAATAATGTGGAGAAAATCATCCGCTGTCAGGTTTTCGATTGTACCGTGAACGCTTTCCAGGGCTTGGTACACGGGTACCGTACCAATCGGTACAGGAGAAGCGTTGATAATCGCCGTGCGGATTTCATCCAGGTTTCCACCCCCCGTGGATAAATCCATCACGGTATCCGCGCCATATTTAACCGCCAGGTTCAACTTGGCGACTTCTTCGTCAATATTGGACGAATTAGGAGACGCCCCAATATTGGCATTAACTTTACACTTAGAGGCGATGCCGATCGCCATCGGTTCTAAGTTGGTATGGTTAATATTGGCAGGAATAATCATACGTCCCCGCGCCACTTCATCCCGAATCAGTTCTGGGGAAAGGTTTTCCCGCTTGGCGACATACTGCATTTCCTCGGTAATCACACCTTGGCGGGCGTAGTGCATTTGTGTAACATTACCCTGTCCGCGCCGCTTGGCGACCCATTCTGATCTCATATTTAGATTCCTTTTAATAAACCGCTTCCCTCCGCTGGTCTTAACCAGTCTCAGGTTCTCAGGGTGTAATCTCAGCCTGGTTGCTCAGGCACCCCTAGCTTTAGTTGTTCATCGTACCACTAGGCTTGGGTGAGAGGATAAAGCGTTATAAAAGTTTACGTTTGGATTAAATTGGGCGCACGTCGGTGGGGTTGATGTATGTTACCTAACACAATCTAGGGCTAAAGCCCTTACTACGAACGAATTCAAAGTTCAAATCGCTCCATCTCCTTGTCGAATAGTTCGCGTGTTCTTCTACAGCAAGTTGAAGTTCACGAATAACATCCTCTGCGGCTGAGAACACTAGAGGTTTACCAAACTTAAACTCATAAGCTGGTTCCCCTGCTTCCCCTGCTTCCCTAGCTTCCCCTGCTTCCCCTGCTTCCCCTGCTTCCCCTGCTTCCCCTGCTTCCCCTGCTCCCTACCCCCCACAATACTTATTCAGCAGACCCTAAGTATTTTTGCGGAGACGCCCACCACCCCTCCTTTAAATTTCCGTAAAACAACGATGGTTGAATTGTTCATCTGTTTCGACAATAGGGTCAAGATTACCGACTAAATATTCAAGCCCTGTTAGAGGACACCTTAGCGCAGGTGTTGGTTTATTCATCATGACAACTCAATCAATTAATGTTCGCGGAATGGAATTATTGATGGCGTACTCCCAAAGTCCTTCCATTGAGTTACGTAATCAGCTTGTCCGGTTAAATAGTGGATTGGTGAAGAAAATAGCCTATCGCGTCAGCCAGCAATGTAGCGAACCGTATGACGATTTGGTACAACTTGGCTATCTGGGTTTGATTCGGGCGATTGAACGGTTTAAGCCGGATCAAGGGTATGCGTTTAGTTCCTTTGCTGTGCCATTTATTCGCGGCGAGATGCTACATTTTCTTAGAGATAAAGGAAATATTGTCAAGATTCCTCGCCGTTGGCAAGAACTTCAGCAGGAAGGACAGCGCGTCAGTAAACGGTTAACCGCTACATTGGGACGTCCGCCAAAAGAGGCGGAAATTGCCCAAGCGCTGAATATTTCTATGCAAGAATGGCAGGAGAGTAAATTAGCCTCGAAAAATCGCTTACCCCTGAGTTTAGATTTAACGGTGGGTCATAATGTCGATCATCCGGTCACGTTGGGTGATATGCTAGCGGATAGTTATGACCAAACCTTGCAACACTGGGAAGAAGACCGACAACAGTTACAAGGTGCGATCGCGCAACTGGAAACCAAAACCCAAGCGGCGATTGAGTTCGTCTTTTTCCGGGATCTCCCCCGTAAAGAAGCCGCTAAACACATTGGCGTGAGTCCGATGACAGTCAGCCGACACCTACAACGGGGGATTAATGAATTGGTATCCTTACTACAGCCGCAAACACCAGAACGTCTCGCCAGTTAGAATTCGGATGTGTGATATTCGACAAAACCCATGAAACATTTTCTCTTAACGTGGCTATTTACGGCACTGGCATTAATCATCACTGCCTACATCGTACCGGGTATTGCGATCGGGAGTTTTGCCACGGCTGCGATCGCGGCGGTTATCTTAGGGATTGTCAATGCTATTGTCAGACCGATTCTGATCATGCTGACTCTACCCTTGACGATTGTGACATTGGGACTATTTCTGTTAGTGATTAATGCCATATCCTTGTCCTTAGTCGCCTACCTAACGGGTGCTATGTTTACCATTAGTGGACCTCTTGACGCCTTGATTGGTTCAATTGTGTTGTCTGTCGTTGCAAGTATTCTTAACCAATTTGCGGATTAGTCATTTGTCATTTGTCATTGGTCATTCGTCCTTTGTGGGGGCGGGTTTAGTGACATCGAGGTGACAAAAAATGGTAGTTGTGAAATTTGCCCTTGGATGGGGCGGTTTTAGTAACATCGGGGTGACAAAAAAATGTTAATCGTGAAACCCGCCCCTACAGTCGATCAGGGTTTTGAATTAACGTTATCATCAATAGGGAAACGAAAATATATCAATCCGTCCCTACATTGAGACAGGACGGGTTTTGTATTAATGTTATCTCTGATCGGGAGACAAAACTAGATAAACTTGCCCCTACAACGTCAAAATGGTTTCCGCTGATGATTAAAATTCTTCACCTATCAGATATCCATCTGGGTAGTGGCTTCTCCCATGGGCGAACTAACCCAGAAACGGGTTTAAACACACGACTGGAAGATTTTGTCAATACTTTATCTCAATGTATTGATCGCGCCATTGCTGAAGCCGTGGATTTAGTCTTATTTGGCGGCGATGCGTTTCCTGACGCCACACCCGCACCTTATGTGCAAGAAGCCTTTGCTACTCAATTTCGCCGCTTAGTCGATGCAGAAATTCCCACGGTATTGCTAGTCGGGAATCATGACCAACATTCCCAAGGAAATGGCGGGGCGAGTTTATGTCTTTATCGTACCCTAGGTGTGCCAGGATTTATTGTTGGTGATACTTTGGCGACTCATCAAATTCAAACCCGGAATGGTTTAGTCCAAGTGATTACTTTACCTTGGTTAACTCGTTCCAGTTTACTGACACGCCCAGAAACTGAAGGGTTAGCTTTAGGCGAGGTGAATGAGTTATTAATTCAACGCCTTGAACCGATTTTAGAAGGAGAAATTCGGCGGCTGGATTCCCAAGCACCAACCATACTCTTAGCCCATTTAATGGCAGACCGTGCTAGTTTTGGGGCAGAGCGTTTTTTAGCGGTGGGTAAAGGCTTTACCATTCCCCTGTCGCTGATGGCGCGATCGTGTTTTGATTATGTAGCATTAGGTCATGTTCACCGCCATCAAAATCTGAATCCATCCAATAACCCACCAGTGATTTATCCGGGTAGTATTGAACGGGTTGATTTTAGTGAAGAGAAGGAAGATAAGGGTTATGTGTTAATTGAGCTAGAGAAAGGTAAGGCTGAGTGGCAGTTTTGTCCCTTACCTGTGCGTCCATTCTGCACGATTAACGTGAATCTGGCTGAGGAAGCTGATCCAGAAGCGGCATTACTTAAAACGATTAAGAAAAAAGCGATTGATGATGCTGTGGTTCGGCTGATTTATAAAGTCCGTTCTGATCAGTTGGATTTAATTGATAATAGTACAATTCACCAAGCCTTGAGTGAAGCGCACAGTTATACGATTCGCCCCGAATTAGCCAGTCAGTTAGCCCGTCCACGTTTACCCGAATTGGGCGTGGGTAGCAGCATGAATCCTATGGATGCGCTGAAGACGTATTTAGACAGTCAAGATAATTTAAAAGATATTGCCGCAGATATGTTAGAAGCGGCGCAATATTTATTGGATGGGCAAGGAGATAGTTGGTTAGAGGTAGAGGAGTCTGGAGACGATAAGCAGTCAGCGAGTCAGGGGGGAAAAGGAAATCAAAAGACTCAATTGCGTTTACTTTAGGGGTTTGGAGAAACACGTATGAGAATTAAGGAAATTTCAGTCACTGATTTATTCGGTGTTTTTGAATATGTTATCCCTCTAAATATGGAAGAACATATCACCATTATTCATGGTAAAAATGGAGTAGAAAAAACCACATTACTAAAGCTGATTAATGGCTTTTTTAAATTGCGGTATTCAGAGCTTCGTGCTATCCCATTTAGTCATCTAAAAATAAACTTTGACAATGATGATTATATCAAAGTAAATAAGGCAAATAAAAAAAACATTAAAAAAGGAAACTCTGATTCTGATGAGAGAAATAGACTAACGTTCTATTTTGAAAACCAAAGCCATAATAATACCAAGGAATTTTCCACAGACTTTATCATTAAAGAAGAAAAGCGTAGAGCTTTGAATGCTGTCAGAGTAATCGAAGATATTATACCTGGACTTGAAAGAATAGGAGGGAGTCGGTGGTTCTATATGCCTACTAGTGAAGAACTATCTTTGATAGAAGTTTTAGATCGTTTCGGTGAAGGTATTCCTGGAGCAGGAGAAACTTTTATCACACCCACCGAAGATTGGTTAAAAGAATTAACCAATTCTATCAATGTTCGTTTTATAGAATACCAGCGTTTGTTAAATTCAGCATATAATAAACGATCACAACTATTCAATAACCGTCCCCCATTAATGTCACCTTCTGTTGCAAGTTATGCCAAAGAACTTGCCGAAAATATCCAAGCTAAGCTGACTGAATACGGTACTTTGTCTCAGTCACTTGATAGAACTTTTCCAGCAAGAGTAGTTCAACAAAAAAAACTACCTGAACTAACGGACGAAGAATTAAGACAGAAACTCAATGATCTTGAGGAAAAACGTTCTAAATTAATAGAAGCTGGACTTTTAAACAGAGATGAAGATCCAAATTTTCAAATTCAAGGAGATATAGACGAAAGTACCAAGAAAATTTTGTCAGTTTATATCGAAGATGTCGATAAAAAACTCAGTGTATTTAATGAGATAGCCAGAAAAACTGATTTGATTAAAAGGATTATTAATGATAAATTTTCTTACAAGCAGATCAACATTAGTAAAGACAAGGGGTTTACTTTTACCACTGATGATGGTAAATCATTATCTCCGACAAACTTGTCGTCTGGAGAACAGCATGAACTGGTTCTTCTTTATGAGTTATTATTTAAAGTGAAACCAAATTCCTTAATTCTCATTGATGAACCAGAATTGTCATTACACGTCGAGTGGCAAGTGCAATTCCTTAAAGATTTACAAGAAATAACTAAACTATCTAATATTAATGTTTTAATTGCAACGCATTCGCCCGACATTATCCACGATCGCTGGGATTTAACAGTTGAGTTAAAAGGACCAGCCGAATGAGAGAATTTATTACCCCGGATCGGATTGCGAATCAAATTCGGATGCGGCGTAGTAGTCACAAAGGTTGTTTTCTAATCGTTGAGGGGCGCAGTGATAAGCTCGTGTATGAACGTTTTATAGATGATACAAACTGTGAATTTTCTATCGCTAGTGGCAAAGAGAATGCTGTTTCTGCCATAAGGATTCTTGAACAAGATAATTTTGCGGGTGTTCTCGCCATTGTAGATGCAGACTTTTGCAGACTAGAGGGGAATTTACCTTCTAGTTCCAACTTACTCTTACAGCAGTTTTCTCTGCTATGCGGTACATTGTCGATCCCCCTAAATCCCCCTTAAAAAGGGGGACTTTGATCTACTGTACTTTATTACAGCGCAAAGCGCTGTAACTGATGAGCATGATCTGGAAATGATGCTGATTAAATCACTGGCTTTGGAAAAATTTATGTCCGAACGTGGTTCAGAGGACAAGATAAATAAGTTTGGTCAAGATATCCGTTTAACGTTGCTGGAAAGGGGGAAAAGGATTGGATATTTACGATGGGTTTCATTGAAAGAAAATATATCTCTGAAGTTTGAAGGCTTAAGTTTTAGTAAATTTATTGACAAATCCACCTTAGTAATTGATACGGGTCAACTGATTAAGACTGTTGGCTCTTTTAGACTAGCTATGATAAAATACTAAAAAATAATCTCCATAATCCTTGCTACGCAAGAATCATGGAGATTAAAAAAAGCAATTCTAATAAAACAGGCTTTTGATTCTGTTAGAGCCTTTGCTACTTAAGGG
>NZ_JAVJQP010000129.1:0-45810 GCF_040218875.1 Coleofasciculus sp. D1-CHI-01 | reverse complement strand
CAATTGTGCCTAAACCCGCCCCTACAATTGTGCCTAAACCCGCCCCTACAATTGTGCCTAAACCCGCCCCTACAATTGACTTATTACTTTTTTATTATGACAAGTCTCTATACGGAAATCGAAATTAATGCTCCCAAGTCACAAGTTTGGCAGGTTTTGTTAGACAAACAGCAGTGGAAGTATTGGAACACGTTTCTCTTTGACCGTGAACCAGAACAGCCCTTTGAAAAAGGACAAGCGGTATCTCTATCATTACGACGATTACCCAAGGATGAAGAAACGGAATTTGAACCCTTGATCACACTCTTACAACCCGAAAGTTGTCTGCGCTGGGTTTCATCTATTCCGGCGTTTCGCAATGAGTACGTCTTTGAGTTACAAGAAATTGGTTTAGGTCGGACTAAATATGTTCATATAAGCCGTTTTTCCGGGATGCTCACTCGTGTTTTTGTCCCCTTTATCCGTCAAGATGAACATCGGGGAATGCAACGCATGGCGCGGGAGTTGAAGCGGTATGTTGAGCATTTATAATTGGGGGAGATATGGCTCTTGAGACCAGATGTTCTGCTATTCTCCACGATTATGACTACTGTATTAAACTTAAAGCCACTGCAGGATAAGATGCAAGAATATTTGGCAAGTGGTTTGCGTTTAGGGTGGTTGATTAATCATCAGGATCGGCAAGTGGAGATTTATCGAGGGGGAACAGGTGTGGACATTGTAGCGATGCCTGTTGTATTGTCAGGGGAGGAAGTATTACCAGGGTTGAGTTTAGAAATACTGTAGGGGCGGGTTTAGGGATTCAATTAACGATTTCACCGATAACCTTTCAACAAAACCCGCCCTTTTCCTAGATGTAGCCGATCAATAAATACTGTAGGGACGGGTTTAGGGATTCAATCAACGATATCATCGATAACCTTTCAACAAAACCCGCCCTTTCCCGACGTTTCGCTCATCCACACATTACGTTATATCAAATCTGTTGGTCTCTTATCTGTTTCCGATGCACCCATTAGGAATGTCCCCCCTGGAATCGCCACCATATCCAGTGTGATCCCATCGCCTAAGTCTTCGCGGAAATAGTGAGCTTGCTGCTGATTGTGTTTAATAATAGTCCCTTGTTTATCAACCCTCACCACCTCAAACTCAAACACCTGCAAGGGGGGAAATGAACTCGTACCTGCATTCATAATAATGGCGATTATGTCCTATGGATTATGTCCTATGTTTGACCAAATGGTGGGTTCCGTTTAGTTAATGTAGCCTAATTGGGTAAACCTGTCAATTTGTCAAGATTACGGTGATAGGAATTTTTCGCGATCGCTCCTGGCATAGTGGTCAATGTTCAGAACGCCCATGTCCAGCAATTCAGCGTGAAAACCGACACCATTTTCTATAACCTGTTTCTCGAATTCCCAGGTATTTTATTTGAACTCATCGATTCAAACCCAGAGGAAGCCGCCATCTATGAATTCACCTCCCGTGAAATCAAACAACCCTCCTTCCGGTTAGACGGCTTGTTCTTACCCACGACAGAAGACGCAGAAAAACCGTTCTATCTGCTGGAAGTTCAGTTTCAACCTGATGAAGCGTTATACTATCGATTATTTGGTGAACTCTTTCTCTACTTGAGGCAATACCAACCGCCTCACCCTTGGCAGGTTGTCGTAATCTATCCCACTCGTAGGATTGAACGAGAACAAACCTTTCAATTTGGTGAAATCCTTGCCCTAAATCGCGTCACACGCATTTATATAGATGAATTAGGAGAAACCCCATCCGGTTCCCTTGGGATTGAAATGGTTAAGCTGGTGATTGAGGATGAGGAAACTGCACCGGAACGAGCAAGACGATTAGTCGCACAAGCTCAAATACAGATAGATGATGAAGCAAGCCAGCGCAACCTGATCAAATTAATTGAGACAATCATTGTTTATAAATTACCCCAAAAAAGCCGCGAGGAGATTGAAGCGATGTTCAGCTTAAGTGAACTCAAGCAAACTAAAGTTTATCAAGAAGCCTTAGAAGAAGGTGAAATCAAAGCCAAGTTAGCCGCGATACCGCGCATGATAGAATTTGGCTTAAAGTTGCCGCAAATCGCCCAGTTGCAAGATTTACCGCTAGAGGTTGTGCAACAGACGGAACAGTTATTTCAGAAACAAAAAGTTGCCGCTTTTCTTGAACTATTAAATAATCAGCGTGACTTGTTTTCTGCTCAAGATTTGGCACAGTTACAGGAGTGGATAGCACCGTTACCGGATCGGATTGAAGATTTATCTGAGGCGATCGCACAATGGTGCAATCAGGAATCCCATACCCTACAGCGTCAGGCTTGGCGTCAAATCCTCTCTGATTTATGGAAGGCGACGGTGGAAACCATCTTGAAAACCTACCCCAAGACTCTGAATTTAACATCCTTTCCCCTAACTAAACAAATGGTGCAACAGAGAATTGAAGGGAGTTGACACCGGGAACTGTAGAGACGTTGCATGCAACGTCTCTACAACTATCATGCAACGTCTCTACTATTTTTGATGAACCTTACTGCTGCATCTGAGTTGGCAAAGCACCGGGTTGTACTGTTACCTCAACATTTTTGCGATCGCGGCGTAATTCTAGGTTTAAATCGCTACCTATTGGCGTCATTTGAACCACATTTTGTACATCTTCGGCTTCTTTAATTGACTCGCCATTAATTTTATGAATCACATCCCCGGCTCGCAGTCCAGCTTTATCAGCCGGAGAATTCCGCATCACTCTGGCAATTAATACCCCTTTGCTTTGATCAATAGTCAGATCCGAATTGGGATTTTTGTTGATGTTTTCTTTCAACTCAGGGGTTAACGTGACCATCTGAATTCCTAAGAATGGATGTTCGACTTTCCCGTTGGCGATTAATTGTTGTGCAATCCGTTGCGCTGTATTAATCGGAATGGAAAATCCTAACCCTTGAGCGCCTTGAATAATTGCTGTATTCATCCCAATCACTTCACCGGATGCATTGAGCAGGGGTCCACCTGAGTTACCAGGATTAATCGCAGCATCAGTTTGAATAAATTGGACGCGCTTATCGGGAACGCCTACTTCAGCACTGGAACGTCCTGTCGCACTGATGATACCTGTGGTGACAGTATTATCTAATCCTAACGGATTACCGATCGCGATCGCCCATTCCCCCGGTTTGAGTTGTTCTGAATCCCCTAAGGTGACAATGGGGAGATTATCGGCTTCAACTTTGATTACCGCCACATCGGTTACAGGGTCAGTTCCTAGCACTTTCCCAGCAAATGTGCGACCATCTTTGAGAACCACATCCACTTGATCCGCACCATCAACAACGTGAGCATTGGTGAGAATCATCCCATCGGTGTTAATAATAAACCCCGAACCCGTTCCCCGTTCTACTCGCTGCTGCGGTTGTTCCGGAAATTGAGACCCGAAGAACTCGCGGAAAAACGGGTTATTAAATGCATCGGGAACTTGAGAGGTCACAGTTTTGGAGGCGTTAATCCGCACGACTGCGGGTCCCACAGTATCCACAACCTTAGTAATAAAATTGCTGTTTTGGGGAGTGGACAGGTTACCTGGAGGAATGATTCCTCCCAAAACCTGAGAGGATTGGGGAACGATGGAGTTGGCTGAAACTTGAGGATTCCCGGAGATGACAGAGTTGGCGCCAAAGGAAACACCAGCGCCTAGCAACATCAGGGATAGATAGGTGACGGCTTTTTTTACCGGGGAAGCGTCACTGTCATGAGAGTTGGATGTTTTCGTGTTGAATACCATAATGATTCTGCTGTTGAAATAGGATTGATTTGGATGATGTCAGTTACAGTTTGTCGGAGTTCGGTTAATTCATTTCCAGGTAGAGAAAACCCGAATTAGGATCAACTCTCTCCTACCTATGGCTAACACCCCCATTGACTTTGTGATAATTATTTACGGATAAGGTATTAACCGGGTCTGGCGTCGGTCGGTGAATCCGTTGCTTGGGAAGGAATCACGATGACCTATCGCTGACATTTATCAATGTAGATACTTGTTGTGACGTGGTTATGACAGTGTAGTTTCGCTGATGTGAAGATTTCTGGATTGGGGCTGTAAGTAGTCGGACAAAGTTAAAGTTGAGGGTTGAGATAAGGGAACAGGGAACAGGGAACAGTAAGGATTTGAGGGGGGTTAGCATTTCTTCGGATAGCGGATAGGATTTATGTCCAGGTACTTAGTCTTCCTAATTGTTTCTGGAAATCCTCCTGTTGAGGTTGTGCATACCGTAATTCTAGGATAATCCCTTTTGCATAAGGAAGATGCAATGAGACATAGATTCCAACAACTTCCCTGGTTAGGGGGAGGATACTGTACCGCTACAGCAACTCGATATGAAACACTTCTGGTTCTCTCAATCAACATCCCGACAAATTGACATCAAGAATATCGCCTTTGGGTTAGGACTCACGGGACTCATTCCTTGTCTTCTCTTATCTGTAGCCGCTTATCTGGGAGGATTCCACCGATATTTTGAATTACTCTCCCACTTCAAAGTGCAATACTTCGTCCTTAGTTGTATTGTTTTTATCTTATTTTTATTAGCACGACGAAAAACTTGGTGGTTGGTAAGTTTATTTTGTTTAACTCTTAATGCTGTAGACGTTATTCCTTGGTATATTCCCCAATTTTCGCCTGTCCATACGCCTTCCGGACAACCGTTGCGAGTGTTGCTGGCAAATGTCTATAGTGATAACCAGCGTTATGCTGAGTTTATCTCCTTGGTCAAAGCCGAAAAGCCTAAACTGCTCGTTGTCCAGGAAATTAATCCAATTTGGTCACAGCAACTGGAAGCGCTCAAACCTTTACTTCCTTACCAGATGGTTTATCCAAGATTTGATAACTTTGGCATTGCTGTCTACAGTGCGATTCCCCTGCGGAATACGGATATTAAATCGTTCACCGAGTATGATATCCCTTCTATTTTTGCCGAGGTACAGTGGCAAGGACAAACGGTTTCTATTATTGCCACTCATCCATTACCGCCGATTAATGCGGAGTATTTTAAGTCGCGCAATCAGCAACTTTTAGAACTGGAAAAGGTGATAAGCTCAACTAACACTATTCATGCCGTCATCGGTGATTTGAATACAACAATGTGGTCTCCCTATTACCGCAAATTTATCCGTCAGACTGGATTGAAAAATGCGCGATCGGGTTTTGGGATTTTACCCACTTGGCCCCAAGGTGCGCCAATGTTACAAATTCCTCTGGATCATTGTCTGATTAGTCCAGAAATCAATGTTTTAAAGATTCGCACTGGTGGAGATATTGGTTCCGATCATCGTCCCTTAATTATCGATTTGGTGATACCTACGTTACCAGCCAGATCCCCGACTTCTTGAAGAAGTCGGGGATCTTTATACCTAACTTACTTTCCCAAGCTTCACCTGCTTTCAGACGCGCTACTTCCTGTTCCCTATTTACCATTAAACCGACTTTAAAATCCCGTAGGTTGGGTTTACGACAGGAAACCTAACCGAATATAGGGCTAAAGTTCCCTTACTACAAGCCGACTGTAAAATCCCTCCCTCTAACTGATAAATCGCTGCCATAATGCCATTGTCTGGATTATCCAATAGGGACGCCTTAACTTCTTGTAAATAATCCCGAATCGCTTCCCGTAAAACAGGGCGCTCAACGTTTACGGTATGCTGATAATCCCAAACATCCCAGATAATAATTCCTACGCCAACAATCGGATCAAGAAACTGAGCGCCAAATTTACCCGCTACAGCGCCGCCTGTTTTTGCTGCCATTTTAGCCGAGGCTTTTCCGGCAAAGGATACGGCAACTTTACTGCCAATTTTGGTAACAACAGGAATCATGGCTTTCGCAAATAAGTAAGTGCTTCCGCCAACTAAAACTTTTAACGATAAATTAGACAGATTGCCTTCCGTATCTCGAATCGTTACGGCAATATCATCCAAATAGCGCTCCCATTCTCCTTGCGGAATCTGATACTGAGTTTGAATGTTGGAAATGTTGTTTTCTAAGTCAGCGATATATAAATTCACCGTATCTCTGGTGATATGTTCTAGTTGGAGTTGGGCAATTTTAGGTCGGAGAACTCGTTTGGTGAATGCTGTTTGAAACGCCTCAGTCATTTGTTCGGCGACGGCTTGATTGGGAGTCGGTTTCGTGGTATCCATCCAGTGGGAGACGGCTGAAGATACCCAGACAAAAGGAGCGCTAAATTCCAGTTTCTTTTGATTAAAATAATCAAAATACCAATCCAGGAAATTGCCATCAACGCGACTCATGAGTTGATCAACCCATTCATCGAGTTGGTCGGAGGCGAACTGTTCTGCTGTATGATGAGCATGGGTAATCGCGGTTGCGATCGCGCGATCGATTTTATCCTGATCCGCTACAGTCCGATCAATCGTGACAATCTCATGTTTCGGCTTCTGTGAACTTCCCGCATCGGTTGATAATGAACTGGCAATAAAACCACTTCCGATCAACGGGATAATTACAATTAGGATCACCGCCACCCAAATATAAGGTGTTACCGATTTAATCAACTGACTCCAGGCTTGTAGGCGAGTTGTCTTTTCTGTATAGGTGGGTTTTTCCGATGGATTGGCTGGGGACAATGTGGGGTTATGAGTAGGGTTAGAGGGCGTTTGGGTTTTCTCAGCGCCAGGTGATCGGGGCGCTGAGGGGTGAGTCGAGGTATAGTCGTGCGATCGCTCTTGGTTCATTAGCTATTCTTTGTCCGTTAGATCAATAGTTTCTGTTAGATAAGATTTACCCAAAACTACCCACAAGTGGACTTTCTTGGAACTTACTTCCTGCTTCTTATTCCCCAATTTTAACCGTAAACTTTCATTTTAGATGCTCAACCCAGATCGAGTATCAACAGTCGCCTTAAAAATTCTTCCTCCCAAAGATAGATGAAATCGCGTCCAACTCCTCCATTACAGTAGAACAATACTGCCTATTTTTATAGAGCCATGACTTTGATTGCTGGAAAACCTGCTTCATTTTGGATTGATTCAACGCCAACGTCTACATTTTCTCCCTTTATCAACAACCTTGTTGTCGATGTAGCGATTGTTGGTGCCGGAATTGCGGGACTGACCGCTGCCACAATCTTAAAGCGTGCGGGTAAAACCGTTGCGGTGATTGAGTCGAAACGAGTTGCCATGGGCGTGAGTGGTCAGACAACGGCAAAGGTAACCTCCCTGCACAAGTTAATCTATGCCGATCTCATTCAGCAATTGGGAGAAGACAAAGCTCGCCTTTATGGAGAGTCCAATCAGGCGGCAATTGAGCAGGTGGCTCAACTGGTTAAAGACGAACAGATTGATTGTGATTTTAGCCGTCAAAGTGCCTACACCTTTGCCGATTCTCCAGAACAGTTGAGTCAAATTGAAGCTGAAGTAGAAGCAGCAATCAAACTCGGACTTCCCGCTTCATTTGTTAAAGAGACCTCACTCCCCTTTCCCATTGCTGGAGCGGTTAAATTTGAAAATCAAGCGCAGTTTCACGTCCGGAAATATTTACTCCATCTCGCTAAAACAATTCCCGGTAATGGCAGCTATTTGTTTGATGATACGCGAGTGGAAACCGTTGATGAAGATAGCCCTTGTCAAGTGAAAACGACCAGGGGGGTACTTAAAGCCAAAGATGTAATTGTTACCACAAATTTACCCATTCTGGATCAAGGACTCTTCTTTGCCAAAGCCTATCCGAAACGCTCTTATATTGTCGCCGCTTCGATTGATCCAGCCAAAGCACCCGATGGTATGTTTATTGGCATCGGTGAGCATTATCGATCGCTACGGACGACGCCCTACAATGACGGTGTACTCTTACTGATTGGTGGTGAAAGTCATAAAACGGGTACAGTTACCCAGACAGAGGAACGATATCTGCGTTTAGAAGACTATGGTCGCACCCAGTTTGGCATAGATAGCTTCGAGTATCGCTGGTCAAGTCAGGATATGGTATCCTTCGACAAGCTACCCTACATTGGTAAATTAACCCCAGTCAACAATCATATTTATGTCGCCACGGGATTTAGTCTCTGGGGTATGACCAAGAGTACCCTATCGGGGATGATCCTGTCTGATCTGATCTTAGGACGATCCAATCCCTGGGCGGATCTGTATGACGCCACTCGCGCCACTCCCTTTATCTCTGAAACCTCGATCAAAGAGAATCTGGACGTGGGTAAGCATTGGATTGGCGATCGCTTGAAGGGATTAGATAAGTCTTCTTTTGCTGATGTTAGCAAAGGGGAAGGGAAACTGCTCACTATTGATGGAAACAAAGTCGCCGCGTATCGGGATGAAAAGGGTTCCATTCATGCGGTTTCCGCCGTTTGTCCTCACTTAGGCTGTATTGTTGATTGGAATAGCGCTGAGAAGAGTTGGGATTGTCCCTGTCACGGTTCCCGCTTTAGTTGTGATGGACAAATTCTCCATGGACCAGCGGTTAAGGAGATGGAGCGGGTTAAATAATTGTGCGTAGTGGGAGCATCTTGCTCCCCTTAGTCAGTCTGAGCTTCTATTTGTGCGATCGCGTCTTCTGGGGAAGCCTCACCCTTAACTACAGAGTCAATTCCGGGTAAATAGTTATCCATCATCATCACATTGGTATACACCAAGCGTTTGAGCAGTGGAAATGTGAGGGTTGAACCTTCGACATCAATGCTGGTTTTGTAACGGATTTCTCCGTCAGTAAAATCTAATTCAAAATTACCAATAATCATGCCATAATTGGCACGGGCGATAAATTCGCCTAAAGCCCGACGTTTGGGTTTTGGCGCTTTTACAGGACAAATCGAGTAAAATACAAACTGCGATTGTTCAACTCTGGTTCTAGCGTAGCAAGTCCATGTGCCATTTTTCCCTTGAAATAGCATCCGCAACGTTGGCTCACCTTGAACCTTGGCAAAAGACCAATCATCGTCTGTGAAGAATTTGATAACGGTATCAAAAATTTGGGGACTGGAATCATCTTGAGTGTTATCCTCAAATTGACTCGCATCAGCCAATTGTTCAAAGGCATTAACCATTTCCTCAAGAATCGGAGTAATGCTTTCTTCGGTTATGGAGGATAGATTGGTATCAACCCATTCTTCAAATCCCTTTGCCACCTCGTCAAGGGCTTGAGAAATAGCTTCGGTTCCCATTGTTGATAGATTAGCGTCAGTCCAATCTTTGAAAAAGTTGAAGATAGCTTCATTAATTTTTTCACTATCCATAGTATCAGCATTCATGGCTGAGGGAGGAAGATAATCCCAGAAGGTACGATAGCCTGTTTCAACGGGATCTCGTTGTTGTTTGACTTGTAAGGCTAACCAGCTTTCGGTAGATAGCAAGGGGTGATTGGGTTGTTCTTGGCTTAGGCTTTTGATGTAGGTTAGTGGATCATCAAGGTGAGGGGTGAGGTGTGGGAGTAAATCGGGTTTTAAAGTAGCAGTAATTTCGATATTGGGTTCGCTGAAGAATTCTCCATGCGAAAGGGAGCCACGCAGTTCGGGTTTAAGATTAAATAATGCCTCGGTATCAATGCGTTGGTAGAGTTCGGGGGGGATTTGGAAGGTGAAACGGAAGTCGATGAGAGTGGAATTATTTGTTGTTAAAGTAAGGGTTATGGTATGGATAGTCAGGGGGACTTGGGAGGAGTCGTATAGGGTTAATTGACTGTCCAGTGCGTGAGTTTCAGTGTGAGGAGGGATCATGACTTTCAGTGCTACAGCATCTATAATCACGTTGGCTTGCTATATGTTCATTTCATTTCTCGCCCAGCTTAGAAGTATTTCCAGTTCCTGCCATCCATTGGCAACAGCAAGTTCGTGGGCAAAAACAATTGCATTTATCGGAGTTCTTTCTGTAGCATAGGCATAATAGGCTGCTGCATTAGCAACACAGGTATAAGCAAGCTCCGGATTTTCAGCAGCAATTTCTTCAGCCGCAGTTAGGTGTTCACTACCATCGTAATTTTCAGGGTCTTCTCCAAAAGCTTGAACAGCTTTCCACAGGGAAGGGTGTGTTTTTAGTTCAAAATTTTCTTGTTTTTGTAGCCATTCAACTGCTTCATCAAGCGGCTTTCCTTCCCACTGCCCTTTCATATTACCTTTGGTGTAACCCGTGTAAGTGCTATCAAAAACATCATCACTTTCAATTAATCTCCAAGCCGCTTCTGTTAGGTCTATACCTGTTTTATATATAAAGTTATAGTAAAAGTAAATTCTCCAGGGAATATCTAGTGCTGGGTTTTCCAAAATAGCGTTTGCCGCCCAATCTCCCGCATCTTTTTTTGCCAATTGCCAAGCTACTGAAATAGTCCTAAAGATTGGATTATCTACTCCGGCTGCTGCCCAGATAATTGCTTTTCTATCTCTTGCATCTTGAATCGCTTTAGCTTCATCTAAAGCTTTGATAACTGCTTGGGTACTGGAAATATCCCCAAATTCTGAAGCAAAACTTAACATTTGATTTTTTGCCTCGTCACTGATTTTTCCTGCTGCTATATCGGCGTATGCCATTAAACCAGGTAAAAACCGTTTTATGTCTGGTGCAATTGTTAATCCTTCTGTAACTGACCACCACGCTACTGCCACGGGTGAGTTGCTAAGATTTCTGCCTGGTAGTAATCTGATTACAAATTCATCAGCATCTTGGTGAGCAAACGGTAGACACCCTAAATAACCCCGTTGAGCTAATGAAGCTGTTGCAGGTGAGATAGCTTCTAGCAATCTCATTCTAAATAAGAACGTTTCTTCAATTTCTAGAGATGCCTCTGGCAGAGTCGCAACAAAACTATTGATTGAATCAGTACTTATCATTATCATAAAATCCCATCTTTGTTAATTAAGCGGTTGAAGAAGTTGCCCTTTCCATACTTCTTTCACTTTTTTACGAAGGTTTCTTGTTGCTGCCTTTCTCCCTTTTTTGGAGCCGTCAACCTCAGAGCTTTTTAAAGCAATTGCTACCTGATGCAATGCTTGGGCAGCAGCAAAATTATATGCCTTTTTGAAGGCTAATTTAATAGCAGTAATATCACCCGCTTGCAAGGTTTGTTGAACTTTTTTCTTTATATAGCGTTTGTATGTTGTTTCTTGTCCCTTCACTGCAACTTCACCCTTTGATGTAGTTATTGTTTCTTCTTGTGATATTCCTTTTCTTTTTAATGTCTTGGTAAGTTCTGCTCTGATTTCACTCCCATGAATCCTAGAGCCTGCGCCTTTTACGCGATGTGTAGAAACATGAACCAGAATCGCTGGGAGCTTATTTCCTACACTCTTGATGTTCTTCGCTGCCTTTTCAAAAGGATCATCTGCTAAAACTATGCCTTTCTTTCGCAAAGTCAGACTAGCACTGAAAAGTTCTGTAGACAGACTATTTGCTAATTCTAAGGGTGGAGCATGATGCGCCTCTCTTGTGGTTCCATCTGGAGGGGGTGTTTGATCGTTAATTTCATTGTAAAGACCTACTACAGGAGCTGGATAAAGCTTTAATAGTCCATCAATATCTTTTTGATTGTACTTTTTTCCATATTCCAATATAGCTGTTGTAAGTCCTATTCCCATTTTCTTCATCTTTTCCTTATCATTTTGTGAAGCTTTTGGATTATGTAATATTTTTTCAACCTGGATTGCTTTGCTTTTTATCTCTCCTAGCGCTTCTATGCGTTCCTGAACTTCTGTATTTTTATTTTTATTTTTATTTAACTTGTTGATTGCTACACTGACTTTTTGCGAAAGCAATCCTGGATTCGTGGAAGCCATCGAAACTTTAGCATTCAAACCCGATGTTAAGGTAAGAGTATGTGAAGCTCCATCCATTGAAAAAGGAATGGTGACCGACTCGGTATTATCTGTTTTTTTACCTTTTTTATCTGCCTTACCCTTCCCTTTACCCAACAAACTCTTACCCTTCTCCACAATAAAATTCGCCACTTTTTGCATAGCGTTTCCTATCGGAGCCTGAATCTTCTTAATAACATTCTTAATCTGCTCACTAATCCCACCTAACCCAATCAATCGCGCCAAGAAACTAATCACCACCGGAAGCGTGCGCCCCATCGTTTGTTCTACATAATTAGCCGCCGCCTTAATATTTCCCCCAGCAATACTGCCAATGGATGAGAATACTGCTTCCGCTAACGCTGCAATCTGCTGACCCCGTTCAATAAAGAACATGACGGTATTGTAAATCGCTGTCACCGACTGAATCACTGCACCCGCCGGATTAAACATCGAGATGAGCTTGGTAATCGCTGCGGTGATAATACTGTTCTGTACCCAACTGCGGATACCCCCAATCACCATGTCTTTCAGGTTACCGACAAATTCGGTTATCTTCTGCCAAGCTGCACCCAATCCGTCAGTTACAATAGTTTTCAGGAAAGTAAATAGTTTCTCAAGCTTCTTGACTTTTGGCTCACCAATCAGCTTAACTAACATCCCCCGGAGTCGCTGATAGGTTAACCCCAATACTTGCATGACTAGGGAGAAAATTCCCTTCAGGTCAAACTGAGCTGGAAGCGTCAACCCAGCACCTGCCAAGGCACCAAATAACCAACCGACTAACCCTTTCTTCAGGTGACTTAAGATATTACCAGAAAACTGTTGGAAGCCACCGCGAACTGCCCCAACTAGATTGCCAATAAATTTAACCGGGTCGTTAATAATTGTACTGAATACACCTCCAGTACGGCGCAAAATCGCCATCACTTTAGCACCACCAGCACCCATCACCCCTTCAAAGACGAATTCCATCACTTTCTTACCCGCAGTAATGGCAAAATTCTTGATTCGCCCAATGGGTTCAGTAAAGACGTTTTTAATCTTGGCAAAGGCTGAACTGGGACTCACTAAATCTCTGAGTCCCAAAGAATCCCAAGCTTTCTTGAACAATCCTTTAATTGTTGCCCAGGTTAGATTGAGTTTAGCGATTTGTTGCGTAAACCAGGTATAGGCTTTATCAATTGCCCCAGATTTTTGTAAATTGGCAAAAAATTCTTTACCTTTGGGGACAAGGCTGAGGACACCTTGAATCAAGTTCGTCGCATTGCGCTCTACTGGCGTCCCCTTAATTGGGTCTTTACCCACAATTACCTTGAGTAGAGGATAACCAGGAATACTGCTAGCTAGATTCGCCACAGGACTCAGAACTGCACTTTTAGCTTCTGCTAGTGAGGTCGGTATACTAGGTAGACTCCACCGTTGAATACGAGGACTGGTGGAACTTACAGCCAATGATGTGTAAGCTTTTGCCTGAATCGGTTGTGCTTCTGTCTCCGCTTCGGTTATTTCTGGCTTAAAAGACTGTTCCTTATTAAGACTTGCTTGAGCAGTAGAATCAGGGACTGTTTTCGCCGCCAGGGTTTCTGTGAGTTGGACTGGCTTATTCTGACTTACTTCCCTTTGAAGAACAGGAAGTTCCTTGGCTTGCAGTATTTCCTGTTCCTCTTCCTGAAGGTGTCGCTGCACCTGTTTATTCAGGTGCATGGCTGCACCCTGCTGTATGGTGTGGGTTAACTCATGTGCGGTTAACTCATCAACATTGGGAGATTTTCCTGCACCATAGTAAATATTACTGCCATGGGCAAACGCCTGCGCTCCCAACTCCTTATTCATCTGCACGGCTGTGGAGTCGGTATGCACTCGCACCGCACTAAAATCAGCACCGAAGCGAGGCTCCATGAAACTACGCACATTCTCTGGTAAAGGATTCCCTCCACCCTGAGAACTAGCGAGACGATTTTCTATACTGGGACTGGCTTGGCTGGTATCTGAGGCGGAGCGTTGGACTAAGGAACTAATCGATTTAGCCAAAGGGGGTTTTTCGGCTTCGGTTTGGCGCCCAACAGACTGAGATAGAGTAGAGTCTGGCATTGCCATGACTTTCGCCGCCATGGTATCTGCTTCTTGTTCGTATTTATCTCCTGGTTCACCAACGGTTAGTTTAGTCTGAACAGATTCGTCTTTTTCCTCTTGTTTTTCACATTCACTACATTTCGCCTGAATCGCTCCATCAGACTGTACTAGCTTTTGAGGACGTTTCTGTTCCTTGTTGTTTTGGAGTTGAAGATTCGACAGAGTGCTATCTGAACCGGAAGCTGTATTATCCTCTGGGTTATCGGGTGGAGAACTGGCAAGTTGCTGATTATGAAGCGATTCGGGTTGTTTTTCTTCCGGTTCTTCTATTTGACTTTCGCCAGAACTATCCTGACGTTGGACAGAATAATCCTGAGCCAATTGTTGAGCCTTAAACTGATTCAACCCATTCAATACAGAATTAGCTCTTTGTCCTATCTGGGGTTGATACTGATGCTCTAATCCGCTTGTGGAAAGCGTCCTCTGCACTGGAGATGGCGGTGAACCTGGAGTATTAACCGGAACCTTGAGCCAGTTGGAACTCAAACGGGATGCTTTTTCCTTTTGAGCCTGTAAATCCGGCTTTTGAGATTGTGGGTGTGTACTTTCTGCTTCAGATTGCTGATTAGGAGTGACATCTTCTTCCTTTTCCTCTGTGTAAGGAGAGAAAGACACTAGAACCATTTCACGAAACTTAACATACTTGCGATCGCCTGTGTCGGTTTATAGAGTAACTTGGGGAAGCTTGATATTAAGCCTCTGGCTCAATTCCAGCCGCTCTTAACTGCGCTATCAAAGCTTGAACACGTTGTTGTTCTTGTTCTGCGCGTTGTCGCTCCTGCTCCACTAATTCTACTCCCCAGGGTAACAGTTGCCCAGATTCATCCCACCACCGCAACCAATACCCCTGGCGGTTTCCCTATTGTAGATAAGTAATGAGCGCGATCGCATGACTTGATACACTAAGAAAGCAGTGGATAGCGTGGTTCTATCTCAGACAACGATCAAGGAATGACTGGGAATGGCAGAGGATTTTTCAGTTGATCAGCTTTTGGACAAAATGAGCGACGCCTACGAAGACGCCGGAAAGGATGCTGGACAATGTAATGTTCTGGTCATTGGCAAAACAGGTGTGGGCAAAAGTACACTGATTAATGCTATTTTCCAATCTCGTCTAGCCGAAACCGGGGTGGGTTATCCAGTTACCCAAACCATCCGACGCTACCGAAAAAAAGGCTGTCCGATAACCGTTTACGATACACCTGGACTTGAACTCAATCCAGAACAGATTCAACAGGTTCGCTTAGATGTCGCGGAATTGATTGAAACGCAAAGACTACAAGCCGCCCAAGAACATATTCATGTGATTTGGTACTGTTTAGAACATGAGGCGGGACGGTTTGATGAAGTTGAGGAAGAATGGCTGAATAAGCTGCAACTACAAGATGTACCAATTATTTTAGTCGTAACCCAAACCTTAACCCGAAAGCGCAGTGAGTTTCAAGTCTTTTTGGATAGTAAAAACTTACCCGTTTCTCAGGTAGTTGCGGTTCTTGCTCAACCTAAACCCATCGATGATGAGTATACGATTAAAGCCCATGGTTTAGACCATCTGGTCGAAGTCACGGCTAATCTTTTGTCTACCGAAGCACGCAAGGCGTTCCTGAGAGAACAGAGTCGTAATATTACCTTAAAAGCCGGCGAAGCGTTTAAATATGTGACGGGATATGTGGCGGGTTCGGCATTAGTCGGCGCGTCTCCGATTCCTTTTTCTGATGCACCAATATTAGTCACCATGCAAACCGTTATGTTGGCGAATATCACGGCTATCTTTGGCTTACCTTTTGATCGCGCCTTTACCAGCACCGTACTCTCAACCATTGTTGGAGTGGGTGGTGTGGCAACCGTGGGTAGATCGATCGCGGCGAATTTACTTAAAATGATACCAGGTGCTGGGACAATTGTGGGCGGTGCCATCTCCGCCTCTACCGCCGCCGCCCTAACTTTGGCACTGGGTTTAGCTTATATCGAGTCTCTCAAATATTACCTGAAACGTAAGCTGGAGGGACACGAAATTCCTCTCTCTGAACTGGCAAAAATCATTCTAGAACAATATAAGTTTTATGCCCGAACGGGTCAGAAAACCCTGAAAGAGGAACCCCTAACCCCCCCTCACCAAATTGATATTGAATAAGTAAGTAGGTGGGGACAATTAAAGTTAACGGCGGAGAACTCGCTGTCCTTGAGAAGCAAGCTACGTCATTTGTCATTGGGGGTGTGGTTTGTTCTTACTTTTCACGGGATCTGGAAAACCTCTCTCCAAACCTCTCTCCTACAAGGAGAGAAGCTTTGAATTCTCCCCCCTGGAACAAAAAGCGAAGCATCCTTTTGATACCAAGTTGCATTCAAAGATATAACGTTCTCTCCCCCTGCTTCCCCCGCTCCCCCTGCTCCCCCTGCTCCCCCTGCTTCCCCCGCTCCCCCCGCTCCCCCCGCTCCCCCTGCTTCCCCTGCTTCCCCTGCTCTTCCTATCTACTACATTTGAGCGCAACTCAGTATGAATCACGGAGTCTGAGTCACAGTGCTAAGCTTGACGAAAGAGAGATTTTATGTTAAAGAGAAAGGAGATAGTCTCAAGCTTCTGGTTTAGAAGTAATCAATTGTGACTGATGAACGACTTACTCAAGATCAGTTAACGCAACTCGTTGCTGAAGTGGATCAATTAGCCAGACGCCACGAGGCTGAAATTGACCGCCAACACGTTGAGCAGATTTTGCAGGAATTGAATTTACCACCAGAGTTGCTGGATGAAGCGCTAATCCAGCTACGTCGTCGTCAAGCGTTAGCGGTTCAACAAAGACGGAATCGCTGGATTGGGATAGGAGTAGGGGTGGCGATAGTGGGTGCGATCGCAGCTTCTACGGTATTCATTGTAAATCGCCAACGTGCGATCGCGGCAGTGTCTGCTTCTGGAAGTTGCATAACCTCAAATCCCCAAACCTGTGAACCGATATCGGACTTTAATCGCCAAGAGATAGTCTACCGCGTTACCTTACAAGACGCACCTGTGGGACAAAAGCTTTCCTTACAGTGTGATTGGATTAACCCCAATGGTCAAATTGTGCATCAGAATCGCTATCAAACCAGTAAAATTGACCGAGAGGTTTGGTCTACCTATTGTCGTCATAGCTTGGGTTCTACTGCAACCCTGGGGGATTGGCAAGTGCGGATGAGATTAGGCGATCGCGCACTCGACCAAAAATCATTTACAGTTAAATAATCATACCTATTCCCTATTTCCCAAATCATCGGGCTCAATACCTAACTCTCTTAATCGTGCGGCTAATTCTTGAACCCGTCGTTTAGCGGCTTCGGTTTCTTGTCTGACTATTTCCGTTTCTTGTCTGGCGGCTTCACTTTCTTGTCTGGCTATTTCCGTTTCTTGTCTGGCGGCTTCACTTTCTTGTCTGGCTATTTCTGTTTCTTCCGTGGGTAAAGGAATCCAAGTTCCCTCCAGTGTCATCCACCGTAGCCACAGTCGGTTAAACCCGCGAAAATCACCTTGCCATACGCCTAAACTTAATCCCAACTCCGGTATCGGTAAACAGCCTTGAGTCAAGTCTACGGATTCGTAATGACCGCCAACCAGATGAAAGGCTTGCCATTCATTAGTATAGCGACTAAAAATAACATAGTAAGGAATCCGCAGAATCTCTTCATAAACTCGCCATTTTGTCGGCGGGTGTCTTAATTCGCTTTCCCTTTGACCCAAATCTTCATCTTCCGTACCCGGAGACAATAACTCCACCACGATAAACGGATTCACCCGTTCTTGCCAACACACATAACTCAAACGCATATCACGTTCCTGATAAAGCCTCGGTACACCGACAACTCCGAACCAATCCGGACGTTTATACCAGTTGGGATGAGTCGGGTCATAATAGAGATTCAAATCACAAGCACTAAACACTCGTTCTGGATACCAATTTGTCGGTAAAAACGTCAAATACAGTAACAACGGCTGCAAAAAATGGAACTCATCAGGCAAACCAGGTTCCTCCGGATTTTCACTGGGTAAATCATACATCGTTGGCAAAGTTTGCCATGGGGGAAGTGGGGGGTCTGTTTGGCGGGGTAACTGAGTCATTTTCTAACGAGAGTTATTGATAAAATCTATTCCACTATCTTAACGGTTCCTAGTCAGGGATGCGAGCCTATTATCGTGTTGGGTTGCCAATATCCGACAAAACAACAACTGGTTTAATTCTTCTAAATTAAGGTGAATAGCACGCTGCTTAAACCTGGTGGAGCAATGCCCAGCCTACGGTACATCTAAAGATTTCAGCGAGCCAAAAATATTGATTTTAGTGCCATTAAAATTAAGGTGTTTTCTTAAACATCGCTCAACGTTTGTTCACCTAACTTAAAGACGAAATGAAGCAAGCCTAAAATTTCTTCAAGATGAGCAATACCATAGAGTAACGTTTCATAAACACTGCCTTGAGATGTCAGCTTATAAAACCGCCAGCCATCGCCGTTTGTCACCACTCCCAAAACATCAATATCCTTACCGATTCGGCAATTTTGCCATTGACAGGCTTGCATTTCGACCAAACATTGAGCCAATCCTTGTTCAAAGTCATCCTTTTTAGCTTCGACAATACATAAAAATGGCGTTTCTAAATAGCGTTTGCGTTCAGCAATTAAATAATCAACATTACCGCTTGTTGTATTCCCTTCTAAACTAGCCCCTTTCCAAATTTTTAGCCGCCCCAGTCCTTCAAGTGCTTCCTCGCAAAGGGCATCAATAATAAGCTTCTTGGATTCTTCATAGCTTTCCAAGTCAAAACGTTGTAACCTTGCCCACCGTTGTTGAAAAAAAACGCTAGGTTTAATTGGCTGAAACTCAATCTGCCAAGGGATTAGATCGATGATGTTAAGTTGCTTAAATGCCTGAGTTTTGTTAAAATTGTAAAAATTTTTCTTCTTTATTTTTTTATCCATCAGAGGGTTGCGAATTGAGTCAATAAATTTTATTTTATACTATAGGGTTTGTAGTTGCGCTGTCTTCGCCATAAAGCTTACGGGTAGACCAGTAACTTGAACGGTAGATTGGGTATTGCTTTCTTTTTTAGCTTAAGTTGACACCAATGCACGTCACTGCGCCCCTACAGTGTCTGGATGGAATGCTAATTCATTTTGCTTAAGTGTGACACACCACTACGATATATTAAAGTGCGTATTTCAGTGCTATTGTACTTAAATTAATTCAAGATTAAATTATTGTGAGTAATCCCTATCAATTTATCGGCTATTGGGGTATAGAGTCACCCGATCAAGTCGAAGCGAGGTTAACCAAACTCCTCGTCGCCGCGACAGTTTTAAAAACATCAACACCATTGCAATATCCTCTCAACAAAGTCCCTGTCAAGGGTAGGTCAAATTGGCGTGTTGGTTATATTGGCAGTAATCCGACTAATTCCTTCACCAATGAAGAGGGTATCATCGCCGCGTTATCCGCTTCTGGTTTTCAGGATTCAGCCGATGCTTGGGTTAAGGTAGAAAATAATTATCTAACTTTAGGACGCGAACCTTTTGGACGTGTCCCTCTCTATTGGACAAAACAGGGAAAGGTTATCTGGTTTGCGTCTAAGTTGCAGCTATTATTACCCCTGCTTAAAACACCAGAGGTGAGTAGTCATGGGTTGTATGGCTATAGCTGTTTTTCTTATGTTCCCACACCGTTGACGCCAGTATCTACTATTTTTTCCGTAGCGGCTGGAACCCTAGAAACCTGGCAAATTACATCTGAACACGACTTCACTCATACCACTCACCGTTATTATCAATGGCAATCCGCCTCGGAACTGATTCACGATGAAGATGAAGCCGTCTCCCAACTGCAAATTCGGTTAAAAAATGCCGTTCATCGACAACTGGAAAATTTGCCCAGTGAACCCGTTGGCGTTTTTCTCTCTGGCGGGTTAGATTCATCTACAATAGCGGCATTATTAGTGCAAGCGGGAGTTAAGGTTAAAGCCTATACCTTAGATTTTGGGTTAAAGGGCGTCTCGGAATTGCCCTATGCTGAACAGGTTGCTGACTATCTGACTATTCCCTTGGTTAAAGTTGATGCGACACCCCGGCGGATTAAGCAAGGGATTCAAGCCACAGCGACGGCGTTAGATTTACCCTTTGGCGATGGGGTAACGGTTCCCTTATATCTGTTATGTCAAGCCGCCAGTCAAGAGACAGAGGTTATTTTTAATGGGGAAGGGGGCGACCAACTTTTTGCTGGATGGACGAATAAACCGCTAATTGCCGCTGGTGTTTATAATCAAGAACATCCTGGCGGAAATACAGAGTTTACCCAACAGTATTTACGAACGTTTCACCGTCTCTGGGGATATGAGGAGCGGGTATTTCAGCATCAGATAAACCTGGCGTTATCGGTGCATCCAGAACAATGGTTAGCCGAAGCGTTAGATGCTCAGTTTACCACTACCCTATTAGACCGATTGCGTCGGGCGACGTTAATGTTAAAAGGCGCACAAAATATCCACCCACGGGCAACTAACTTAGCATTCTCTCATGGATTGTGGGTGCGATCGCCCTTTTGTGACATTCCGTTATCGGAGTGGACATTCCAGATACCAGGGGAGTTCTACCTGCGGGGTGCTTGTGAAAAATATATCCTCAAACGTGCGGTGGAATCTTGGTTACCGCCAGAGGTAGTGTGGCGGGAAAAACGGGGGATGGGGGTGCCGTTAACGGCGTGGTGTTTCAATGAATTATGGTCTGAGGTAGGATATTGGTTAAATTCGGGTATTTTAGCAGCCGAAGGACGATGGCAACCGCAATTACCCCTGCAACTGATTAAAGGGGAATTTAGCGCCTATTTGCGAGGGCGACGAGTGGGTGAGATTCTCTGGTTATTGCTGATGTGGCAAGTTTGGCGTAGAAGGGTGTTAAATGAAACGGTATCTGGGTATTCTGGGTTACATCCCTTTTGGTTACCGTCTCAGTTTTGGCGATGGTATTGGAAATTGGGGGATGAATGATGAATGATGAATGATGAATTGCCTATTGCCTGTTCCTCTAGAAGGGCGGGTTTAGTTAAGTTATCGGTTGTGTCTACAATGTTATCGGTAAAACCCGCCCCTACACCATGGCTTTAGACGCGCCATGGCACGTATTTATACCTCACACGGTCAGAGTATGTCATTCTGAGTCCTGAGCGAAGCGAAGGAACTGAAGCGGAGTGAAGAATCTCACCAGATGCTTCGCTGCACTTTGTTTCATTCAGTATGACAAAAGCTCAGGTTGTGACAACGAACAGTATATATTGCTTTTACCCCTGATTCCCTGTTCCCTGTTTCCTGTTCCCTGAAAAATGAAAGCCAGTGAAGTTTTGAATCTGTACGCTGCTGGAAGACGCGATTTCAGTGGTGAGAACTTGAGAGGTCAATCCTTTAAAGGAAAAGACCTCTCTGGGGTAGATTTTAGTGAGGCGGATATCCGAGGGGCAAATTTTACTAATGCTAAGTTGACGGGGGCGAACTTTAGCGGCGCTAAGGCGGGATTACAAAAGCGTTGGGCAACCGTTTTGGTTATTAGCTCATGGATACTCGCCGGGATATCAGGATTGTTGTCAATAGTCATTGGTGTTTTGGTAGCGTTGATTTTTGAGAGTGGCGATATCGCGAACATTATTGCGGGCTGGGTAAGTTTGATAATTCTGGCAATCTTTTTTGTTGTGATGCTCCGCAAAGGTTTAGTCGCTGGAGCTGTCGCTGTCGCTTTCGCTGGAGCTGTCGCTGGAGCTGTCGCTTTCGCTGTCGCTGTCCCTGGAGCTGGAGCTGTCGCTGGAGCTGGAGCTTTCGCTGTCGCTGGAGCTGCCACGCTCTTGAGTGCTTACATCGGCTGGCGAGCCATCAAGGGAGATGAAAGAGATGCTTGGATTCGGGGAGCTGCCATTGCCTTTGCTGCTACAGGCGGAACCAGCTTTCGCCATGCTGACTTAACCGATGCAAACTTCACATCAGCCACACTCAAAAGTATCGACTTGAGACAGGCTACCCTTACCCATACTTGCTTTCATCAAACCCAAAAACTCGATCTCGTTCGCCCTGGCATCACCTATATTAAAGATGCTCAGGTGCGACAACTATTAATTACCCGACAGGGACAAGCTCAGAACTTTGACCGCCAAAACCTGCGCGGTGTCAACTTACAAGGCGCAAACTTAGCCGATGCTAGTTTTATTGGCGCTGATTTAAGCCAAGCCAACTTACAAGATACTGATTTATCCAGAGCCAAACTTGTCCAAACTCAACTCGACTACACCAATTTAACCGGAGCCACATTAACAGGTGCTTGTATTGAAGATTGGGGTATCACTCCAGAAACCCAACTCAATGAAATACAGTGTGATTATATCTTCATGCGCCTAGTCGATAGCCTTGACCCTAACCCCCACCGCAAACCAGACGATTGGAACAAAAACTTTGAAGATGGCGAATTTGCCGACTTCATCGCCCCCATGGTACAAACCCTTGACCTTTATCACAACCAAGTGGATGACCCCCGTTTAATTGCCATCGCGTTCCAACAGCTTACCGAAACCCATCCTGACGCTGAACTAGATATTGTATCCATTGAAAAACGAGGGAAGCATCGCGATAAAGTGTTAATTCGTGCCGAAACATCACCTCAAGCAAACCTTTCTGAACTGCATCACGACTATTTCACGACTTATAATGATTTGCAAGCCTTGTCCCCAGCGGCGCTACAACAACTTTTAGCGGAGAAAGATGGACAAGTTAAAATGCTGACAAGTTTAGTAGAAGCAGCAATTCAACGTCCGAGTATTTCAGCCCAAACTTATAATAATAAAGGAGGTACAATGTCTGAAAGTAAAGGGAATATCAGCATAACCAGTGGAGATGGCAGTAAAATCAGTGGACTTGCAGGTGCAGGGGAAAGTATAACGGGTTCAGCTATTGGTGAAATTAGCGGTACGGTTAGTGTTGCTATCAATGAGCTACCTGAGTCTCCTGAACCCGATAAACCAGGAATTAAAGAACTTCTAGCGCAACTGCAAGCGGCGATTGAAGCGGAATCAAATTTAGATGAGGAGGATAAGGCGGAGGCGTTAGAACAGGTAAAAATGTTAGCCGACGCGGGAAAAAATCCCCAGGAAAAGGGAAATCAGAAAATGGCGAAACGAGCCACAACCATGTTGAAAGGAATTATTGTTGGCTTACCGACGGCGGCGACATTGTTTGAAGCGTGGAATAAGTTGCAACCGTTGATTACAAAACTATTTGGGTTGTGAAAAACCTAACCCCCCAACCCCCTTCCCTGCGAGGGAAGGGGGAGCCGGAAAAAGGGGGAGCCGGAAAAAGGGAGAGCCGGAAAAAGGGGGAGCCGGAAAAAGGGGGAGCCGGAAAAAGGGGGAGTTGGAAAAAGGGGGAGTTGGAAAAAGGGGGAGTTGGAAAAAGGGGGAGTTGGAAAAAGGGGGAGCCGGAAAAAGGGGGAGCCGGAAAAAAGGGGAGTTGGAAAAAAGGGGAGTTGGAAAAAGGGGGAGCCGGAAAAAGGGGGAGCCGGAAAAAGGGAGAGCCGGAAAAAGGGGGAGTTGGAAAAAGGGGGAGCCGGAAAAAAGGGGAGTTGGAAAAAGGAGCAGTTGGAAAAAGGAGCAGTTGGAAAAAGGAGCAGTTGGAAAAAGCAGGAGCTGGAAAGCCCTTCCACATAACAAATATATTCCGCTTCCCTCCCCTCGCAGGGGAGGGCTAGGGAGGGGTCTTTCCCAGAGTTAATTAACCCACGGGAGCATCTATTCTACTGTTTTATGCGCTAACGCACTCTACAATTTGACTTGTTGAAAGTGGTGCAAGATAGGAGCAGAACCGATGACAAATGACCAAGAATTACTGAATATCTACGGTTCACCCCTCTATGTTTATCAGGGCGATCGCATACGGGATACAATTGGTTATATTACTCATGCTGTCCCCTATCCGCGCACTCGGTTCCAGTTTGCCAGCGTGACTAATGGTAATGTCGCTTTGCTGCAAATCTTCCAGCAAGAGGGGTGGGGACTTCACGCCAATACACCCGGAGATATCTATTTAGGTTTAAAGGCGGGATTCACCCCGGATAACATTGTTTATAGTGGCAGTAATTTAAATTATTCAGAAATGCAGCAGGTTCTCCATTGGGGAATTACCACCTTAAATTTAGATAGTATCTCCCAATTGGATTTATGCTGTCAAGTCTATCACGCCCTCGATTCTAAATTACCCCGATTAAACTTAGGATTACGGTTAAATGTACCGGAATTAACCGGGGATAGCCGCATCGGGGTTCGACGCGAAGAATTCCCCGATGCACTGGAAATAACCCAATCGGCGGGATTACACCTCAATGGTATCCATTTCTATCGCGGAACCGGAACCAATGCAACCAAAGCCTTTACCCAAGTGATTGATTCCTTATGCGAGATTGGTCAACAATTACCGGATTGGGACTATTTAGACTTTGGCGGTGGATTTGGTTATCCCTATCAGGGGAATGGCGTCGCTTTTGATTGGCAAGGATTTGGCAAGGTGATAACTCAGAAACTCCAGACAATCGGCAGACCTATAGACTTAATTATAGAACCTGGACGAGCCGCGATCGCAGGATGTGCGTCCTTGTTAGCAAAAGTTGTTTCTGTTAAGTGGCAAAATGGCAAACAAATTGTCGGCGTTGATACTACCGTGGCGAATTTATCTGTTCCATCTGTACATGGCGGCTATCGAAAAATTGTCAGTTTTACAGATACCCAGGGTGAACCGTATCCCACCGATGTGTGTGGAAATACCACCTATTCACGGGATTACTTGGGGCGCAACTGTCAACTCCCGGCGTTAAAGATTGGAGATAGTATCGCAATTCTGGATAGCGGTGCTTACGGATATGCGATGTCGTCTCATTTCTTACACCGTCCGCGTCCGGCTGAGGTTTTAGTTGAACAGGGGACTCACCGATTGATTAGAAAACGGGAAGATTATAGTATTTTATTAAATAATCAGGTATTTGATTAATTTCCCAGGTGCGTAGGGGCGCACTGACGTGCGCCCTTTACCTAATGTGCGCTTTAGTAAACCTCAAAATTATATTTTTTTAACGCAGAGGGACGCAGAGGTTGACGCAGAGGTACGCAGAGGAATGGAGGGGAATGGAGAGTATGTGAGTGATTTTTTTGGACAATTACAGAAATAATCAAAAATAAAAATTACCTAATTATGAAATGTATTCAATGTCAAACTGATAATAATCTTAAAGACCGCACCGCCAATCAAGGACGGTGTAAAAACTGTGGACATTCCTTTGTCTTTGAACCCACAACTATGGGTCAGACCAAAATAACTGATCTATTTTTTGCTAAAGCCATCTCAGATTTATCAGTAAATGGGAGTCTATACTTTACCCCTCAACAATTATACTACCTTATCAACAAGAGAATTAAGCGCAAGATCAACAATGTTTTTCTGCAAATCTTTGCCTGGATTCTGATTGTTATTATTCCTTACATCGGAATCCCGCTCTTAATTTTTGCCTGTTACCAAATCAGCAATTCTGCCAATACGCCCAGAAGAGTCCGTAATCGCAATGCTAGATATTTACAAATTATTGGTGGATTTTTGCTTCTCTATGGAATTTTATCTCTTTTATTCTCTACCGTCGATGGTAGTGGAGGCAACTGGCTGATTTTTTGCCAATTTGCGATAACTATTATTGTCGGTATGTTATCGTTCTATTTAGGAATTCGTCAGCTGCGTCGCCAAAGCACATTCTTCCAAACCGTTTCGATTACACTGAGTAAATTCCAAAGTTGGTTAGAACGTTGGCAACAAATTAATGGTACAGTTGAGCAACTTTTACCTCCTCCGAATCAAGAACGTTTATCCACATCCATTAATCCGGATATCACCGCCTATAGTTTTGACCGAGTTGTCGTCTGTGATAGTGCCACAATTGCTCAACTGCTGATTGCCAATAATTTTCACTTTGAAAATAACTGTGCGGTGCTAAGTATTACCGGGTATCCTCAAAGCATTTTTTCAACGGTATTAGACATGCTGAGACGCAATCCCGAATTAAATGTCTACGCCCTACATAATGCCAGTCCTCATGGTATCACCCTGATTCATCACCTACGCACAAGTCACCATTGGTTTGCTGAGAATACCGTCACCATTTATGATTTAGGATTACTTCCCCGTCATGTCTTAAATAGTCGCAATCTTTTTATTGAATCCTCCCCAGAATCAGCAGAACAGGCGAGACAATTAAGCGTAGAGATACGGCGAGAGTTATCGGCTGAGGAACTAGCATGGTTAGAATCCGGTAATTTTGTCGAGTTGGAATCATTTACACCGCAACGGCTATTACAGATAGTGACTCAAGGAATTAACCGGAGTCAAATTAGCACCGGGGGGAGAGATTCAGTATTTATAGATGTTGAGAGTGAGAGTAGTAGTAGTGATGTTTATTTGTTTGCATCCGACAGTTTTGGTTAAAAATTATAGTGAAGTTACCTACAGTTACTGATTTTATCGTTTCCGCTTATTCAGGCGTTTAATCGTTTTATAACTGTCTCGACTAATCGTAACAATCATCTCATCGCCTCCCTCTTCTCAATCCTCCCCAACCTTTAACCCCCTCTGCGTACCTCTGCGTTTTCCTCTGCGTCCTCTGCGTTAAAAAAATACAATCTCGATGTCACCCATTTGCCCCCAACCCAAACACATCAATTCAGCCAATATTCTAAACTTACAAGTAACCAAAGCTTAACCCCATACCGACTCCAGGTATCCCCACGATACTCAATCCAATCGCGAATCAACGACTGATTTAAATAAGGCGATATTGCCGATTTTTTCGACAACAACAACGCCTTGGTTTGTCGTTGCCAATAATGGCGAAACCAAAACTGCACTGGCACCATCATCCCGCTTTTGGGACGCTGAATAATTTCCGTCGGTAAGAGTTCCGCAACCGCTTGCTTTAGCACAGCTTTCTCCTGATTCCCAGCCAGTTTATAGTCCGGCGGAATTTCCATTGCCATCTGCACAATTCGCTGGTCAAACAAGGGAGAACGCCCTTCTAATCCAGCCGAACGAGTCAGATTATTCACCTTGGTTAAAATATGATCCGCCCCTTTAAATTTAATATTCAGTCCCATTAACCGATTCAAATACTGTGCCGAGGAAAACAAATCCGCCTCAAAGACAGATGACTCCGTTTTAACCGCGTCCCATATTTCTGGTTTCAACAACTTCGGCAAATCCGGAGCGCATTTTTTAAAGGAGTTCAAATAAGCCGCCACTAAATTAGGATTATTGTCCGGAGAACCATATAACTGCTTGAGTAACATTGGCTGATTTTTCGGTCCACCAAAACAAGGATCTCCCCCTTCGCCATTGAGGATAATCGTAACCGCTTCCTTCGCCAGTTGCGCTAACAAATAATTGGGAACCGTTAACGGATCACCAATCGGATCATCTAACTGTGCCATGGTTATCGGTAATTGTTCCCACATTTGTTCGGGGGTAATTTCTAAGATGTGGTGCTGGGTTTGGCAATGGTGGGCAACTACATTGGAAAACTCTAATTCATTGGGATAATCTGCGCCAAAATGAATCGAGTAGGTGTGAACGGGATACTGATGAAACTTAGCGGCGAGTGCAGTAATGCAACTGGAATCTAATCCACCTGATAAATAAACCCCTACTGATTCATTTGTGGGTAAGTAGTCTTGAACCACTTGATCGAGACGCGATCGCAACTGCTGAGCGTGCCATGATAAACTTTGCTGAGGATGGGTAATTTGCTCTTGCGGTTGCCAGTAATAGTTGGGTTGTCGATCAGGTAATTGCAACACTGTACCCGGGCGCAATTCCCGCACCTGTTGCCAAAGCGTGCGTTCTCCAGGCACAAAAGCACAACATAAATAATCCCGCAACGCCACTAAATCCAAGTCGGCTGAATGGTGGGGGCGCAGGGTTCTCAACCGAGGCGCAATCCAGTAAGAGGAACCCATCGTCGTATAATATAACGTCCGACCGCCGACGCGATCGCGCACCAACCACAACCTCTGACTCGGTTGATGCCAAATCGCTAGTCCAAATACCCCTTCCAGATAGGCTAAACAATCTTGTCCCCAGCGTTCCCACAGCAGCGCCACCAACCCTTGATCGGTTCCCCGCCAATCCCCAGGCTCAATTCCCACCTGTTGCAATAATCGGGTAGAATTACTTAACCAAATATCCCCCACCACCCCATACTCTGCTTGGGGACTAAAAGCGGGTTGAATCTGAGTGACGGCTAACTGGTTGGGAATCAAGAACGTACAATCGGGGGGTTCAGCGCCAAATTGCCCCCAAGCTAACAACCAACCTGGGTGAACCGAGGGAATGGGTTGCCTAACCTGTTGATTATTTAAGCGGGAAAATAGCCATCTCATATCATATCCAGTTGAATCCTTATGCTTCTAATGAGCGCCGTGCAGCATCTAAAAGTAACCGTTGTTCTGCGCGAGCGATCGCATAATAAGTCGCTTCCACATCATTCACATCCACAGAAATAGACTGAATCCCCCATTCCACCAAGGATTCCACGACTTCCGGATACTGGGCTGGGGCTTGACCACATATTGCACAAGGAATCCCCGCCACCTTTGCCATATCGATCAATTGCTTAATCGCTCCCATGACGGCGGGATGGCGTCCATCTAACGTTGAACCTAACTCCCCCAAATTGCGATCGGCAGCTAATAACAATTGCGTCAGATCATTCGTACCAATCGAGATTCCCTGCACCCCCGCTTTAACATAATCCGGCAGTAAAAACAGTATCGATGGCACTTCTGCCATAATCCAAAGTTGAAAATGAGGATTATCCATTAATCCCGCTTGTTCCACCCGACGGCGACAAAAGACAAACTCTTCAACCGTCCGCACAAATGGCAACATTAACTGAACATTACTATACCCCTGAACATACAATTGATGTAACGCCGCCAGTTCCAAATCAAAACTCGTCGGATCATGTAAATAGCGATAAGTCCCCCGCCGCCCCAACATCGCATTCACCACCGATAACCTTGAACCGTTAACATTCGACGTATCCCCATGGATCAATTCCGCTTCACCCCAATCCAGGGAACGATAAAATACAGGTCGTGGCATCAACGCCGCCGCAAACTGCATGATCAATTGAGCAAGGCGGGTGATTAACTCCTGTTTCCGCCCCTGTCGCAACCATTCCTGGGGGGGTTGATTATCCAATACGTCCAAAATCATCAATTCCGATCGCAATAAGCCAATCCCATCAATGGGTAAATCCCGAATTCGTTCCAGAGATTGGGGTTGGCTGAGATTCACTAACAATTGAGTCGCAATCGGAAATCGGTTATACTGCCTCGGTGATGGGGCATCGGCAAGGGTTTCCTGCTTCTCAATAGCGACATCTACGGCATCTCCAAGCTCTTTAGCATCCCTAGCTAAACGTTGAATTTCGCCGCGATCGCCATCCACCAACAGTACCTCCCCCGTTTGTACCAATTGGGTAATCCCAGGGACATTAACCACCGCCGGAATCCCCAATTCCCTCGCCACAATTGCCGCATGAGACGTCATTCCCCCCTGTTCCGTCACCACCCCTGCGGCTTGTCTTAATAGAGGTAGCCAATCGGGAGCAATCGTGTGAGTCACTAAAATTCGATCTGGGGGGATAGCCTGCCAATTTTGCTCCTCCCCAACTATCACTTGCGCCACGGCTGTTACTTGTCCAGGCGCCGCCGATAATCCTCGCCGTGACTGAGGTTGGGATGGGAATGATTCAGCAGAAGAAGCAGAGTGAGGGCGAAATTGAGTCACGTATAGCTGAGGTTCTGTCGTGTTGGGAATTTTACAAAGAGTCCAGTCAAAAGAAAAGGGGGGATTGAATTGGGTTTGCAGTTTTCTGGATAACGCCATAATCTGTTGCCAAGCGTTCTCGTCCAAAACAGACTGCTGCTGTTCTCCCTGGCTGAGGGGATAAGCTTGCACGGCATTTCCTGTCGGTTCCGGGTTCAGCCGATAGGCGAGGGTTTTGTTTCCTGGTTGACTTAGCAAAAGTTGATCGGTGGGAATCGCGATTTTATAGGTATCCGGTAAGACTTTACCCTGAGTAATCGCTATCTCCATTCCCCAGGTGGCTTGGATCTGACAGAAATCAGATTTCGCCTGGAGAACGCCAGAGGCTAAAGTGTCATAGATTGGTTGTACCAGAACCGCTAAGTTAATCTGATCCAGTCCCATGCCAACCCGTTGCCAGTAAAATAAGCTTTTGGCTCGAAACAATTCTGCCCACACCTGCTTTAAAGTATGGAGCAGAGCATCCGGCTGTTTGCGGCAATAATGAGATGCCAAAAGTTCTGGAATCGGCATAGACTCAGCCCAATCCTCGCGGTTAACCGGATGAGTAGACATCGGCAGGAGCGATCGCACCTCAGTAAATGACACAGAAGGCTGTAAAATCAGGGCGGCGGCGTCTAGAGTTGACCCTGCATCCAGAATCTGCGATCGCCAACCTTCTGGTACAGTGGCAGAGGTAATCACTTGGCGAATATGTTGAGCAACCTGTTGCAACTGACGGGGATTATCAACATTCACGTACAACGAGGACTGCGGTAAATCGGCTAACAACGGTTCTGATTGACTTAAATCAGCGATGACTTGCCAAAACGCGATCGCTGGAATCACAAAGCCGCGAATAACTGGATACCCTTGTTGCCCAAGTTGACTTAAGCCAAAGGCTTTCTCTCCCACCAGGGAACGTTGTGACGGTTGAATCTGATCCAGCCAGTAGAGATTGTCCACAATTTGCTTTGGAATACCACTCGCGGTTAAGTGATCTAGAATAACGGAAACTCGATTAGCCAACAGTGTTGAGTGCGTAGGGGCGGGTTTAGGAAATCTCTTGTCGCTATTGATGATAACGTTTGTGCAAAACCCGCCCTAACCAAGTGTGTAGGGGCTCACTTTCACTACTATCGTTTTTGACCTCACCCAGATGTAACTCGCGCCCGCCCTGACTAAGGATTGACTTCTGTTTTCTGGGTTGCATGAGTAGAATTGCATAAGTCTTGTTAGGATAAATGTGAACAGTCGGTCTTGAATACTGGGTATGTCATCAACCTCAACCCCTCTACCCGATTCCCTCGCCAAAATTGTGCAGCGATTTAAGCGACGGACGAATCCTAAACAACGGTATGAACAGCTTCTCTGGTATGCCAAGAAGCTTCAGGATATGCCAGAAGCAGACAAAACACCGGAAAATAAAGTCCAAGGCTGCGTCTCCCAGGTTTACATCACTGCCAACCTAGAAGATGGAAAGGTATGGTATCAAGGGGATTCAGATGCCCAGTTAGTCAAAGGGCTAGTGGCGCTGCTGATTGAAGGGTTAAATGGACTCCCCCCAGAGGACATTGTGGACGTGTCTCCAGAGTTTATCCAAGAAACCGGGTTAAATGTCAGCTTAACCCCATCTCGTGCCAATGGTTTCTACAATATTTTCCAGACGATGAAGAAAAAAGCCCTGGGATTCAAACTAGCAACGAATCCTAGTTAGGGGTTGCTGAATAAGCGCTGTGGTGAGGGGGCGCTGGGGAAGCTGGGGAAGCCAATGTAGAGACGTGCCATGGCACGTCTGGGAGCTGGGGAAGCTGGGGGAGCAAGGGTACATTTTCCCTGAGCAAGGTGATGCCATACTTATGAAGGATGCTACCCCTGAATCGGGCGCACGTCTGTAATTGGTGTCAACTTAAGGTAGAAAACCAATGCTGGCAAGGTTTTAAGCTGTGTCTATCTACTTCTCGACATTTTCCCCCTCATCCCCTAACCCCAACTCCGAACCCCCCTACCCCCCTCGTTCCCCCCTACCCCCCTCGTTCCCCCCTACCCCCCTCGTTCCCCCCTACAAGAGGGGGGAGGACAGAGGATGTTTCACTTTTTTTGCACGGGGAGGACAGAGGATGTTTCACTTTTTTTGCACGGGGATGACAGAGGATGTTTCACTTTTTTTGCACGGGGAGGACAGAGGATGTTTCACTTTTTTTGCACGGGGAGGACAGAGGATGCTTCGCTTTTTTTGCACGGGAGAGGGGCTGGGGGTGAGGGGTTGAGCTTAAGTTGACACCAATGCACGTCTGTGCGCCCCTACGGTTTCTGGACATAAGTTTTAACTAACCTATAAAATGATGCGTCCTAACCGCTATGGCGATTGCTATATTATTAATGGGTGACACTGCGCTTAAGCACAAAAAAGAATGGTTGGGGTGAGCGTTTCAAATCCATAATTCCTAACACAGTATTGTCATCTACTTGGCGAAACGAGTCGTTAATCGGCAAATGATCATAGATCATCGTGGCACTGACTTTTCCTCGATAGTCCATCATTCGGAGTCTGGCTTGACTTTCCTCAGTTTTCACAAAGGGTTTCAGCAAGGAATTCGTCAAGCTTAGCCAAGGTTTCAGAGAGTCATTTTTGAGAATTGGCAAATTAAAAAGTACGTTAATTGCTGTGGGATTGGGCGCAACCTTAAAAATTTTTCCCTGGCTATCTAAAAATAACAATGGGTGAACTGTCTCAGGATCAACAAATTCTTTTCCATACCAATTTAATGTTTCTAAGAAGCCATCCAGATGGTGATCAGTATGGAGTCCCGATCCTTGCCAACGACCAATCATAAAGTCTAAATCCACGGGTTCGAGAGCGTCAAATAATTGTAACGCTGTTTCGGTTGTCGTTTTCCCTGCGTTCAGAATCGACTGGCAGCTTTCTACTGTTTGCATGTTTTTAAGGATTCTGTAATGGTGGCGATCGCGAGTTGTTTAGCCTGTCTCCTACCCTGAAGTCCTCTTGCCTCTACCTTTCTTTTATCAAACCGTTGAAGCCCTTAATTGTCCACAGGCGGCGTCTTTTTCTAAACCGCGAGAACGACGCACACTGACGGCAATGTTATGCTGTTCTAATGCCTCAACAAAGGCTTGAATTCGCCGGGGACTAGGACGCTGATAATCCACTTCGCTAATCGGATTGTAAGGAATCAAATTAACGTGACTTTGAAATCCGCGTAGGTGTTGAGCTAATTCTATTCCATGTTCAGGTTGGTCATTGAGTCCCGCCAATAGAATATATTCAAAGGTAACTCGACGTCCGGTTATCTTGACATAATCCCGACATTCCTGTAGTAAATCAGCTAATGGATAGCGTTTAGCACTGGGAATCAATTGTTCGCGCAATTGCTGATTAGAAGCATGGAGACTGACAGCAAATGTCAGTTGCAGTTTATGTTCTGCCAGTTGACGGATGCGATCGCGAATGCCTACGGTGGAGATTGTCAGCGATCGCATACCGATGCCAATATCCTGATTGAGGGAACGCACAGCCGCGAGAACCTCGTCTAAATTCAGTAAGGGTTCTCCCATGCCCATAAATACAACATTACTTACCCGTTGCCCAAAATCCTCCTGAACCGTCAAAACTTGATCAACAATCTCATGACGGTGGAGATTCCGGGTAAATCCGCCTTTCCCCGTCGCACAAAAGTCACACGCCATGGGACAACCCACTTGGGAGGAGACGCAAACCGTTAACCGATTGGCGGTGGGAATTCCGACGGTTTCGATAATATTACCATCTGCCAACCGCAGCAAATATTTGACCGTGCGATCGGGAGCCTGAGAGCGATAATGTAGAGTAGAACGACCAATGGGGACATCAACTAAGGCTTGCCGCCATGACTTGGGAAAAACTGAAATATCACTAAGGCGTCGCACCCCTTTTTGATAAATCCAGTTATGAAGCTGGCGTCCCCGATAGGCGGGTTGTCCCTGCTGTTCTACCCACTGGGTTAACTCGGCGAAACTTGCCCCTAATAGGGGTGTATTCGTTACATCTGGCTGAATATTTTCTGGGGAGATGGGGGGACGAGGGGACGGGGTGACAGGGTAAACCATAAGTCTGATGATTCTTTTATTTCACAGATTGTTTATTTTGTCAAGAATATTAGCGTAAATAGAATAGAGATGACATTGAAGCAGTCAAGTCTATATCTAATTCTACCGCCTAAGTAAGAGTTGGGGGGAAACCGTAGGGATAAAATAAAATGAATGATGCATAAACCTAGAGAATCGATTGACTCAATTATTGCTCTAATCAAAAAATCGCCCAATTCTCTCTAAGTAGGTTGATGGAGATAAACCAAACTCTATTAAGTCCCGCAAATATTCCTCAAACCCTGACAAAGGACATAAGACATAAGATGAATAACAAATGACACAGACAAACCAAGCCAAGCTGATCAAATGTCCAACTGGCATCCAGGGACTTGACGAAATTACCAATGGTGGATTACCTCAAGGGCGTCCCACATTAGTGTGCGGTCAAGCCGGCTGTGGTAAGACACTCATGGCAATGGAATTTCTGGTACGCGGTGCCACGGAGTACCAAGAATCGGGTGTTTTCATGTCCTTTGAAGAGTCGCCAGAGGAACTGACGCAGAATGTCGCCTCATTCGGTTGGGATTTACAAGCATTAGCCGATCAAAAAAAACTGGGTATTCATTATGTCCATGTTGATCGCACTCAGATCCAGGAAACAGGCGAATATGATCTCGAAGCCTTATTTATTCGTCTCGGCTATGCCATTGACTCGATTAACGCCAAGCGGGTTGTCTTAGACACCCTAGAGGTTTTATTTGCCGGATTGCAAAATAATGCGATCGTGCGTTCTGAATTGCGGCGACTGTTTCTTTGGCTGAAGGAAAAGGGCGTGACGGCAATTATTACGGGTGAAAGTGGTCAAAATACGCTCACTCGTCAAGGTTTAGAAGAATACGTTTCCGATTGTGTCATCTTCCTCAATCAACGGATCATCAATGAACTGGCAACACGACGGTTACATATTGTCAAGTATCGCGGTTCTAGACATGGTACAAACGAATATCCATTCCTGATTGAAGACGACGGGATTTCTGTATTACCCCTCACCTCTGTGGGATTAGATTACCAGGTATCCAATGAGCGGATATCTACAGGCGTTGAGCGCTTGGATACCATGCTAGGAGGTGCAGGCTATTTTCGTGGCAGCAGTATTCTGATTTCCGGTACGGCGGGAACGGGCAAGAGTTCACTTTGCGCCCATTTCGCTGAGGAAACTTGCTTGCGGGGAGAACCATGTCTCTACTTTGCCTTTGAGGAATCGGCTAGTCAGATTATCCGCAATATGCGATCGATTGGCATCGATTTGGAGCCATCTATACAAAAGGGTTTATTGAAAATTCAAGCAATGCGTCCAACTTTTTATGGGTTAGAGACGCATTTACTCAAACTTCATCGTTTTGTTAATGAGTTTAAGCCCACCGTAGTTATCATCGACCCTATATCGAATTTGACGGATATCGGTAACTACATGCAAATCAAATCCTTTATGATGCGTCTGGTTGATTTCTTTAAAACGCACCAAATTACCACGGTTTTGACCCATCTGAACTTAGGCGGAAATCCCCAAGAACAAACTGACATGGGTATTTCCTCATTAATGGATACCTGGTTGTTGTTGCGGGATGACGAAAGTAGCGGCGAACGCAATCGCTTACTTTATGTCCTCAAGTCTCGCGGCATGAAACATTCTCATCAAGTCCGTGAATTTCGGTTGACCAATACCGGAGTGCAATTGATTGATGTGTATCTGGGAGTCGGTGGTGTAATGGCGGGAACCGCACGAACCATCCAAGAATCACAAGAAAAGGCAGAGGCATTAGTTCGCCGACAGGCAATTGAACGTAAGCAACATGAAATCGAACGCAAACGCCAGATTATGGAAGTTCAGATTCAAGCATTGCAAGCTGAATTTGAAACTCAAAAAGAAGAAATCGAGCAAATGATTCAGCAAGAGAAGTTGCGGGATAAAACACTGCTCCAGGATCGCCGACTAAGGGCGCAGATACGTGATTCTGACTCCCTAGAGGAGATGTGAAAATAAGAATTAATAAGCAATACATAATACATGATAAAAAAAAATGAATCCTTGAGCAGATCAGTTTTAGAGGAAGTCACGGTACAATGACTAGATTAGTATTATAGGGAGGCGAAATAGCATCGTCATGAATGATTTCGACAAAAACAAGGACAATTCGCCGGAGTTCCTCGATGACTCTCAAGTAAGTTTCGATTCCCTTAAAAAATTGGAAGTAGAAACCTACGTTTTTCGTTTGTATATTGCCCATAATAACTTTAAGTCAATACAAGCTGTTAAAAACATAAAAAGCATCTGTGAAGAACACCTAAAAGGACGTTATAAACTGGAAATAATCGATATTTACGAGAATCCAGAACGTTTAGAAAAAGAGCAGATTTTTGCTGTGCCAACTCTGATCAAAGAACTTCCTCCTCCTTTACAGCGTTTAATTGGTGATATGACAGACAAGGAAAAAGTTAAGAATTGCTTGAGTATTTGATCAATAAACAGATTTTCAACGCCATAGGTCGATTAATTGATTGAGGGAGTATAAAATTGCTCAGAATCGATGAGATTGAGCATTGATTAGAAATTTTTCCGAGAAACTGGTAACATTATCAACACATACATAGACCTACAGCATCTAATCTGCCGTCTCATTAGAGAAAACAGCTAAACCGTGAAACCCAATCGTATTACTCCTGAACCTGGTCAAGAATCTGTCTGGGATTATCCACGTCCTCCTCGCCTAGAGGAGACAACCAAGCATATTCGGGTCATCTTTAACGGGATCGCGATCGCAGACACCCGACGGGCGAAACGAGTATTGGAAACTAGCCATCCTCCCTGCTATTACATCCCACCCGAAGACATCAAGCTGGAACATTTAGCCAAGACAGGGCGTAAAAGTTTTTGTGAATGGAAGGGAATGGCTGGATATGCCGACGTTGTGGTGGGTGACAAGCGGGCTGCCAATGCCGCCTGGTATTATCCTCAGCCAACTCCAGAGTTTTCCTCGATTAAAGATCACGTTAGCTTTTATGCCAGTAAAATGGACGCCTGCTATGTCGATGATGAATTAGTCCAATCCCAGCCGGGGGACTTCTACGGGGGATGGATCACCAAGGATATTGTTGGACCATTCAAGGGTGAACCCGGAACAATGGGATGGTAGAGTTGAGCCTGGGAACTCACACAAATACATTGACTATTTTTAATTCACTCTCCGCTATACCCAAATGCTGCAAGCCATACCTTCCCTGATCTTGGCGTTTCAATTTGCCTCTCCAGGACCGATTCTGGTGAAGCTAGGACCACTGACTATCCGGTGGTACGGTTTACTAATTGCTTCAGCCGTATTAATTGGAGTCAGTTTATCCCAATATTTAGCCAAACGTCGTAACGTTGATCCAAACGCGATCGCGGATTTGGCAATCTGGTTAGTGATTGGGGCAATTCCCTGTGCCAGACTTTACTATGTCTTGTTTGAGTGGGAACAATACGCCCAACGCCCGGAAGATATTATTGCAATTTGGAAAGGGGGTATCGCCATTCACGGTGCTATTTTGGGTGGACTTGTCGCCACAATCATTTTTGCCCGGATTCAGAAACTATCGGTTTGGTTATTAGCCGATTTGGTTGTTCCTTCGCTGATTTTGGGGCAAGCTATTGGACGTTGGGGTAATTTCTTTAATTCAGAAGCCTTTGGCAGTCCCACCAATTTACCGTGGAAACTGTATATTCCTCCCCAACAGCGTCCTCCAGGGTACATCAATTATCAATATTTCCATCCCACGTTTCTTTATGAGTCGCTGTGGAATGTATTAATTTTTTCGATACTGATCACCTTATTCTTTCGGGACTTGAAACGAAAACCGCATCTGAAAGTTGGCACATTGGCGCTAATCTATCTGGTAGGTTATAGTGCGGGTCGCATTTGGATTGAAGGATTACGAACGGATAGCCTGATGGTAGGACCTTTACGCATTGCTCAAATTGTCAGTTTAGTGTCAATTCTCTTGGGATTGGCAGGTTTAGCATGGCTCTACTGGTTCCGTCGTCCTCTCCCAGATGTTGTACCACCGGCAAATCAGCAATGGGATGCAGTATCTGAGTAATACAAGGTTCATTGGGGTCAATTTAACGCTAGAATACCATCTACAAGTTTAAACTGAGACGTGCCGAACTCTTCACAAACTCCAAGATACCGTGAGGTGGGCAATAACAAAAGTACCGTAGGGTGGGCATTGCCCACCAGCTTTAAGTCAGTGGAATTCTACTTAATGTAGTGAGCAAGATGCTCATACTACGACAAGGATTCCGCAATTCTTGACATTAAGGTTTAAATGCCGAACAGCTTAACTGAAATAACAAAAGCCCCAGAGAAAAAATCTCTAGGACTGAACCAGGGTGCATCTACCATTTCTTTCTTCCTATCCCTATGAACTGGCTCCGGATGAATTGTCTAAAAATAACAAAAGCCCCAGAGAAAAAATCTCTAGGACTGAACCAGGGTGCATCTACCATTCCTTTCTTCCTATCTCTATGAACCTGATCCGGAAAAGTCGTCTAAAAATAACAAAAGCCCCAGAGAAAAAATCTCTAGGACTGAACCAGGGTGCATCTACCATTTCTTTTTTCCTATCCTTATGAACCTAATCCGGAAAAGTCGTCTAAAAATAACAAAAGCCCCAGAGAAAAAATCTCTAGGACTGAACCAGGGTGCATCTACCATTCCTTTCTTCCTATCCCTATGAACTTGCTCCGGATGAATTGTCTAAAAATAACAAAAGCCCCAGAGAAAAAATCTCTAGGACTGAACCAGGGTGCATCTACCATTCCTTTCTTCTTATCCCTATGAACTTGCTCCGGAAAAGCCGTCTAAAAATAACAAAAGCCCCAGAGAAAAAATCTCTAGGACTGAACCAGGGTGCATCTACCATTCCTTTCTTCTTATCCCTATGAACCTAATCCGGATGAATTGTCTAAAAATAACAAAAGCCCCAGAGAAAAAATCTCTAGGACTGAACCAGGGTGCATCTACCATTTCTTTCTTCCTATCCTTATGAACTTGCTCCGGAAAAGCCGTCTAAAAATAACAAAAGCCCCAGAGAAAAAATCTCTAGGACTGAACCAGGGTGCATCTACCATTTCTTTCTTCCTATCCCGATAAACCTGATCCGGAAATTTATATGTATCAAAGTTCTGACTCTACTCAACTTCAAAACCCTCTCCCTTCCCTAGCTCCAGCCGTCTACATTATTGGTGCTGGACCTGGAGATCCGGAGTTATTAACCGTTAAAGCGTTGAAAATGCTGCAAAAAGCAGATGTGATTTTATTTGCCGACTCCTTAGTACCATCACAAATTTTGCAGGAAACCCGTCCTGATGCAGAAATTATCAGAACTGGGAATAAAACCCTAGAAGACATCTTACCCCTGATGATTGAACGAGTGCGATCGCAAAAATCGGTAGTTCGTCTGCATTCGGGTGATCTGAGTCTATACAGCGCCATTCACGAGCAAATGCAAGCCCTTACCGAGGCGGAAATTCCCTTTGAAGTGATTCCTGGTATTAGTGCTTACCAAGCGGCGGCAGCTAAACTAGGGGTTGAACTCACTGTGCCGGACGTGGTACAAACCATTATCCTGACGCGCATTAGTGGTCGAGCTTCAGCCGTACCTGAGTCGGAAGAATTAGCATCCTTAGCCGCGCATCAAGCCAGTCTTTGTCTTTATCTAAGCGCTCGTCATATAGAAGCCGCCCAAGCCAAACTGATGCAACATTATCCAGCAAATACGCCAGTTGCTGTCTGTTTCCGGATTAGTTGGTCCGATGAAAAAATGTGGCTTGTCCCTCTAGAGCAAATGGCAGCACTCACTCACCAGGAAAATCTAATTCGGACAACACTTTATATTATTAGTCCCGCCTTGAGAACGCCTTGGTCGTTACCAGAGACAATATCGAGTCAAGATAATAAGACAGCGACACGTTCCCGCCTTTACCATCCGGAACACTCCCACCTCTTTCGCCGCGAGGGGAGATAGGGGAGCAGAGGAAGCTGGGGAAGCTGGGGGCGCTGGGGGCGCTGGGGGAGTTGGGGGAGTTGGGGGAGTTGGGGGAGCTGGGGAAGCTGGGGGACACCTCGACTTCGCTCGGCGTGTCAGCTGAGGGAGCTGGGGAAGCTGGGGAAGCTGGGGAAGCTGGGGGTAAGTGAAACCCAACAGGCTAACGATGGCGTTAAAATTCCTATCATTAACTCTGGTGCGAGTATAGTGATTGTATTGCCTGTTCCCTGTTCCGTAGTCAACTATGAAGCCAACCGTTTGTCCTAAATGTGGTGCAAGCTTAGAGTCTATCACTCATGGTGGCATAGAAATCGATCGCTGCTGTAACTGCAAAGGAATTTGGTTTGATTCTCTGGAAGCTGAAAAACTCAAGCGGATTAAAGACTCCGAGAGTTTGGACATTGGAGTTCCAGAAACGGGACATCAATTTGATCAAGTAGATGACGATGTGTATTGTCCTCGCTGTGGCGCGACGATGTTTCGCATGATTGATATTGATCGGTATAGTATCTGGTATGAAAAATGCCCCCAGTGTCACGGTGTCTGGTTAGATGCGGGTGAATTTAAGAAGTTTAAGCGGAATTTCTCACGCAAAGGCATTCTAGGTCGAGTTCGCAAAACCTGGCGTCCTCATTAGCTTGTCTGTTGTGGGAGGGTAATGTAGAGACGCGCCATGGCGCGTCTGAAAGCTGGGGAAGTTAATTGAAAACTCACTCAGGGCGGGTTTAGTCACATCGGGGTCAAAAAGAAACGATAGTAGTAAAACCCGCCCCTACAAACCATGTTCCCTCTAGGGTGGCGAAGGCTCAAAACTCTCCCCTGCACCCAAAACCCCTGACCTCTTGGTAAACTAAATGCCATATCTGTGCAACTAGGGAGAGGATGCCTTGCTAGACGAACGAGCGAAAAAAACGATGCTGCGTAAGATTCCGCATGGTCTGTATATCTGCGGCGTCAAAGATGATGATAACTTAAACGGTTTCACCGTAAGTTGGCTGATGCAGTCTTCATTTGAACCGCCACTGGTGGTTAATTGTATTAAGAGAGAGACAGGTTCTCACGAAATGCTGAAAAAAAATGGTGTGTTCAGCATCAGCTTCCTAGAAAATGGACAAAAAGACATGGCGGCGAAATTCTTCAAACCCCAAAGCCGGGTTGGGAATAAGTTCGCGGATGTGGAATTTTATGAAGGAGAAGCCACAGGCTGTCCGATCATTTCTGACTCCCTTGGTTACATCGAATGTCAAGTAGTCGATTCGGTGGAAAAGGGAGATCACAGTATTTATGTGGGTGAAGTGATTGCCGCAGGTATCCACCGGGAAGGAGAACCGCTTTTACTCGAAAGCACCGGTTGGCAATATGGTGGCTAGAGACTGAACGCCAATTTTCCCATATCCCAAATGGTTCTAACTCAGCTCTGGCAGCAGTTAAGGGTAAGCTGATTTGACGTAGAGTGGGCAAGAGTTATACTTCGCCCGGAAGCGAGTTTGTCATTCTGAACGGAGCGATAGCGGAGTGAAGAATCTGACCAGATGCTTCGCTTGACTCCGTTGCGCTCTGCATGATAAAAGCTCGGTTTGTGACCGCAAACAGTATATAAACTCAAACACCCTTCTATGATCATGTGTTGCTCTTGCCAACCACCGGGTAACCGGGGATTTATTACCAGTGCTGCACGATCTCAGTTCTAATGAAGTTGAAAAAATAAGCCTATGCCTCTGATTAAAGTTCAATCATCTGTCAGTAATCCAGAACCTACGCTAGTGGAAGGGTTGCTCAAAACCCTTTCCGGTAAACTAGCCCAGCATGTAGGCAAGCCTGAATCCTATGTGATGACGGCATTTGAAGATGGTGTATCCATGACATTTGGCGGTACCGTTGAGCCAACCTGCTACCTGGAAGTCAAAAATATTGGCACGATGAATCCAGCCCAAACCCAGGCAATGAGTCAAGACTTTTGCCAGGTGATTAGTGAAAAGCTGGGTGTCCCGATTAAGCGAATTTATATTGAGTTCGCTGATGCCAAGGGTAGTATGTGGGGGTGGAACGGTACAACCTTTGGTTGAGGGGTTGGTTTTATCCTGATTAAGCCTTTGCTGTTTTCAGATGAACCCAAAGTAAGCCCCCCTTTTTAAGGGGGGTTTGGGGGGATCTCTACCGTGCTGTATTGGCACGCAAAACTAACCCTAATCAAGGTCAGCATCCAATCCTATTGGCTATCCAGCTTCATCTGTGTAGAGTGACGCAAAGATTTTCATTCAGCTTCTAAGGCTTTGCGAACTGCAGGATGAATCAGATCGTCTGGGATTCGATTTCGCTCATTTTTATTATCATCCTAACTACGGGAAAGCCTCATTTGTGGGCAATCAAGCGGATTCGATATCACTTAGAGAACCAGGAAATCGGCTCACAGGGATAAGAAAACTGGTCATTATCAGTTCCTGTGGTTTCGTGATCTAACACTTGCATCACCTGGTTATAAAATGCCTCCGCTTCTGGAGGGGAATCACCAATACAGGTTAATCCTAGTTTGCCAAACTCCGAGAGGGCGCCCATCAGATGAAACACATTCCCCGTCCGGGTACTGCTATCAAAATGTAGGCGATAATGGGTGATAATATCCATCAGATCATTAGGCATTAACCCTCGGTAATGATCCCGTTGTAAATTATCTGTAGCGATGTAATATTTCTGACGACCTTGCTGGCTGTGAAATAAACCCGTTGAGGCGTCATAATGACCATTGGTTAAATACCGCAGCGACATAAACGGATGGGTGGTTCCCCCTTTGCGTAAGTTAATTTCGATCGCCTGTAAATCCCAAACATTCTCCCCCTGTTCCGGCTGGTGAACGGCGACAAAATCAACGCCATACCGCTCGATCGCGCCTTTTTCTGCCAAGGCTTCTCCCACTTTAATTCCCATCTGTTGTAAGGGTAAGCGATAGGCTGCATCGGCGGGAAATCGACATCCTAGATAAATCTGACCGTCTGGACCCCCTAAAATTTGATCATGGGTGGAGAGTATCTTCACATCACCATTTGGGGTAATATACCCTTGCACACTAGGCGATCGCTTATTCTCTCCTTCAATAAATACCTCGACAATTGCGCCTAATTCGGGGATGCGACTGGAAAATTGACTCCAAGTTTCATTACTTGCCTGAAAGCCTAAATGGTCTAAGTCTTCGTGGATAGCTGCAACTCGTTGATCATGAGACGCTTTCCCCGGCGCAGCTTCGGGGATTTTTCTCAAATCCAGAATCGCATTCCCTTCCCCAGAAAAGCCTTCATTGAGTTTAATCACCATCCGCTTTAAATCAGGATGACGTTCCCACAACACAGCCGCCGTTTCTACTAACTCGTCCACCGTCCATAGTGTTTCACAGCCATCGGGATAGGGGATACCACTAACTTTAAAAATTTCCCGACTCCCACTCTTGGTGCCCCAGTGGAGTAAATCGGGGTCAGGTGCGAGAAGCGGTAGACTGAGTTTTACCGATAATTCTCGCTCAAACTGGGTAGAGTTATAACAAATCATGTACGACTTGTGGGGACGCAGTGCCTGACGAATTCGCGCCATTAAGCGGGGACGTTCTAATATTTTTTGGCTCAGGGGTTTGAGTGAGGCATCATAGGTGGAGAGGAGCATCAAACGCTCACGAGCGTGAGAAAAGGGAATGCCGGGTAAAAGTTGCAAGTAATAATCAATGACTATCGGTGATAGCGGTACCGCCGTCACATAAATGAGGCGGGTGCGGGGATTGCGTAAGCGAATCAGGGAAAATAATAGCCGTTCCTCATAGTGCAGAAACCCCGGAATCTTCGCCAGTTCCCGCTGATCAACGGTAACAGACGGCACCACCAAGATGTCGCGATCGTCCTGGTCAAACAGATCAATACTAGACCAGCGATCGCGCAACTGACTCTGAAGTCGCCGAAACCGTTCTGCTTGTGTGGAGGAGGAAGAATTCAATCCATGCATTGCCCCTGAACCGCCTCAATATTATACATAGCAATAGTAACGGTTACTTGGCACAACTGTGATAGTGTAAACGTTAATCTTTGAAAAGCAATCAACGTTTACTGGCGAAACATCAAGGATGACCCTCTATCCCAAAACCAAAGCGCTGGAAGGGCGGATCACTATTTTTAGTCGAGTCATCAGCATCATGTTTATGCTGTTTGGTATCGGTGCCGCTATTGCACAACTGGCTAAAATCTCTCCGTTTTTAGAATCCTATCCGGGCTGGACGTGGAATTTGAGTAATATCAGTGCCTTAATTTTAGGCATCCTGTTGTTCCTTTTGGGGAAAAGCCAAGGGATTAAAAGGTTGGTTCATTTTTCCCTGTTTTCCGGGCGAGAAACAATGAAGCGGTTTCTCTTAGTTTTCCCGATATTCGCCACGATTATTCTGCTGCTGCTCAAATTTCGCCTCGGTGACAGCCGTTCCTATCGGATGATTCTGGATGAGGGGGGATTTATTGAATATGGCACGGTTATTGCTTATTTCCTGGCGGGTGGATTTTCGATACCGATTGGTCGTTATTTTTTCCGGCTGCGTCAAAAGGTTTTGGGTTGGGGGTACTATCTATACAGTATATTCTTTATTTTTGTTGGTTTAGAAGAGGTCAGTTGGGGTCAACGATTATTTGGCTGGGAACTCCCCCCTTTCTTTGAAACCTACAATGTTCAAGAAGAATTCACGATTCATAATTTGGTCTGGTTTCAGGATTATTGGGGAGAAGGAATTATCGGGATTAGTTTTTTGTGTTTGTTAGGAATTATTTTCTGGTATCGTTCGCATCGATAACAGCAGCAAGGGGGTTATCACTATCTCACCTATTTAGTCCCCAGTTGGTTTTTGGCGATATTTTTTAGTTTGGCGTTGGTTATTTATGTCATTCTTGAATATACCGATGGATTTGGATTCGTTATTTCCAGAGACCAAGAGTTTGCTGAACTGCTTCTATCGTTAGGGTTTTTGTTTTTTGTGATCGTGAATTATTTTCGGCAGGTGTTTGAATTTGGGTTCTTAAAACCAAGAGCAGAAGATAGGGAGTTACTCCCTTAAGTCAAAAGCCCGACTCAGTAGCGAGCGAGACGCTCGCACTACTGGATTGACACAGCTAAAATTGGGGAATAAATTGGGTTCGTAGTAGGGGCTTTAGCCCCTAATTTATTAAGCTGCGGAAAAAGGGCGCAAGTCTTTGCGCCCCTACTTACTGGAAAATGCTTTTAATTATATCGGGAAGATGGCGATCGCCGGAAAAGAAATCGATGCCGACTAGGGATTTGAGTAAGTACGCGAATAGGAATAAACTGGCGCTCAATAACAGGTTTACGCCTAACAGTAGGATAATCGCCGCGATGACATTGCCAACTTTAGCTACACCTTTGGGGATGTAACGCCGGGGTTTTCGTCGCCTATCTTTACCGACTAATAACACGACATAGAAACGGGTGACGATTAAATCGACTAAAAATCTTAAATCGACAATCTTGGGCGATGGCTTGGGAATTGCCTCATCTAACACGTTAAATATTGCCTGAAGCTGTTGGGTAGTGAAACTTGCTCGGAGTTCTGGCTCCATTTTGTCGATATAATATTGGGGCGTGCGATCGGCATAGTTGGGGATTTTTGGCTGGGATTGTCCTGGTAAGGTTGAAGTTTTCATGTTTTTGTCTCCTTGATAAAGATTGAAGCCGAGAACTAAAGTTCTGGCTTAAAGCTTAAACCCGTTAAAACGGGTTCAATAAATTACCCGGTTTTTTAGCTTGAGGTTATCGGCATAGTTG